>CAMEUH010000023.1 GCA_945938055.1 uncultured Eubacteriaceae bacterium
CAGATGTGAGTAATCTGGATATTACCAGTGTGGACAAGGTATCAGAGCTTGTCATGAGAGAACGGCCAGATGTTATCATTAATTGTGCGGCACATACCAATGTCAACAAATGTGAATCCGACTGGGACAATGCATATAAAATCAATGCCATCGGTCCAAGAAACCTTGCCATTGCGGCAGCGGAAGTTGGTGCAAAGCTCATTCATGTATCAACAGACTATGTGTTTGACGGAAGCGGACAGAAACCATATACCGAATTTGATACAACGAATCCGTGTGGTGCCTATGGTAAGACAAAACTGGCAGGAGAACAATTTGTACGCGAGTTTGCAGATAAATATTTTATCATTCGAACAGCGTGGCTTTATGGAGATGGCAATAATTTTGTGAAGACCATGTTAAAGCTCGGAAAGGAACGCGGAGAGGTAAGCGTAGTGAAAGATCAGTTTGGGACGCCTACCAGTGCCCTTGAGCTTGCAAGAATGATTCATGCCCTGGAGCCAACAAAGAATTATGGAGTATTCCATGGAACTTGTGAAGGAAGCTGTTCCTGGGCGGAATTTGCCACGGAAATATTCAAGGAAGCAGGAATGGATGTAAAAGTAAATTACATTACAACGGAAGAGTATCCAACACCTGCCAAAAGGCCGGCATACTCTGTATTAGAGAATTATATGTTGAAGCTTACCACGGATTATCAGATGGCAGACTGGAAAGATGCATTCCGGGAGTACATGGAGTCAGGAGTTGCATACCAATAGGCATGGGATTGCGGAATAGAATTAGATAGTAGGAGAAGAAACGATGAGAACATATCTGGTAACGGGAGGAGCCGGTTTTATTGGTTCCAATTATATTCATTATATGTTTAAGAAATATGATAATGAGATTCGGATTATTAATGTGGATGTACTCACATATGCAGGAAATCTGGAGAATCTTAAGGATATAGAAAACAGGGATAATTATACATTTATTAGGGCAGATATCTGTGATAAAGAGGCAATCAGCAGAATCTTTGAAGAAAACGATATTGACCGTGTAGTGCATTTTGCGGCGGAAAGTCATGTGGACAGGAGCATTAAGGACCCGGAAGTGTTCGTACGAACAAATGTCATGGGAACGGCGGTTATGCTCAACTGTGCCCGTGCGGCATGGGAGCTTCCGGATGGAAGCTATAAGGAAGGGAAGAAATTCCTTCATGTTTCAACAGATGAGGTATATGGTTCTCTTCCTGATGATGAAAATGCCTTTTTTTATGAGACATCACCATATGACCCGCATAGTCCGTATTCTGCAAGCAAAGCATCTTCGGACATGCTGGTAAAGGCATATATGGATACGTATCGGTTCCCTGCTAATATTACGAATTGCAGTAATAATTACGGCCCATACCAGTTTCCGGAGAAATTCATTCCGCTGATGATTAATAACGCACTTCAGGGGAAGCAGCTTCCGGTTTATGGAGACGGAAAAAATGTAAGAGACTGGCTCTATGTGGAAGATCATGCAAAAGCCATTGATATGGTACAGGAACAGGGAAGATTATTTGAAACCTATAATATTGGCGGACATAATGAAAAGCAGAATATTGAAATCTTAAATATCATTCTGGACACTCTGCAGGAGATGCTGCCGGAAAATGACCCGAGAAGAAAGAATGTGAGCAGGAAACTGATTACTTATGTATCGGACAGAAAAGGTCATGACAGGCGGTATGCCATTGCGCCGGATAAGATTAAGAAAGAAATTGGCTGGTATCCGGAAACAATGTTTAAGGAAGGCATTAAAAAGACAATCCAGTGGTATTTTGAAAATGAACAGTGGATGAAGAATGCCACAAGCGGAGATTATCAGAAATATTATGATTCCATGTATAAGAATCGTTAATCGAATATCATAGAGGAGAAAAGGTAAAGAATCATGGGAAAGATTACAGTAACAACATGTGACATAGAAGGATTAAAAGTAATTGAGCCGACTGTTTTTGGCGATGAACGCGGTTATTTCATGGAGACCTACAATTATAACGATTTTAAGGAAGCAGGGATTGATGTACAATTTGTACAGGACAATCAGTCCATGTCCAGAAAAGGTGTGCTCCGCGGACTGCACTTTCAGATTCAGTATCCGCAGGATAAGCTTGTGCGTGTGGTCAGTGGGGAAGTGTTTGATGTGGCAGTGGATTTAAGAGAAGGTTCTCCTACATTTGGTAAGTGGTTTGGCGTGATTTTATCCGCTGAAAATAAAAAGCAGTTTTTTATACCGAAAAACTTTGCCCATGGTTTTCTGGTATTATCGGATACAGCGGAGTTCGCTTACAAATGCACTGATTTTTATCATCCAAATGATGAAGGCGGTCTCATCTGGAATGACCCGGACATTGGTGTGGAATGGCCGATTTCAGAGGGAATGGAACTTTTGTTGTCTGAAAAGGATACAAAGTGGCATGGAATAAAGGATTATGGGAAGCAATAAATCCATTCAGATTTGGAGAAGAATTCATGATTATAAGTGCTGAAAAGAAAGAAAAAAAACCAGCAGCAATCAGCATGGTACAGGATATTGTAAGAAATGCCGGATTAATAAGGGAGCTTGCGTCAAATGATTTTAAGAAGAAATTTGCAGGCTCTTATTTTGGCATTCTCTGGGCATTTGTCAGTCCGATTGTGACAATCTGTGTGTATTGGTTTGTATTTACTTTTGGAATGCGAAATAGTGCGGATGTAAACGGGTATCCGTTTGTGCTCTGGTTGATTGCAGGGCTGGTTCCGTGGTTTCTGTTTTCTGAAATCATGACAAGCGGAACCAATGTGCTGGTTGAATATACTTATCTTGTCAAGAAGATTGTATTTAACATCAGCATCCTTCCGGTGATGAAGATAGTTACGGCAACGGTAATACATTTGTTTTTTGTATTGCTGATGATTATTATTTTTGCCTGTACAGGACATTATCCAACGGTATACATGTTACAGATTCCGTATTATATGGCAGCATTATGGATATTATCTGCATCCTGTGTTTTTATAACCAGTGCGATTGTGGTTTTCTTTAAGGATCTGACGCAGGTGGTGAATATCTTTCTACAGGTTTTTATCTGGATTACCCCGATTATGTGGCAGGATACGGCAATGCTTGCAAGTCATCCGGTGATTGCGCAGATTATCCGGTTAAATCCAATGTATTATATTGTAAATGGATACCGTGATGCAATGATTCATCAGGTCTGGTTCTGGGAGCATCCGGAAATGACTGCATATTTCTGGGTAGTCACCCTGTTATTGTTTGTTTTGGGAACAAGTGTGTTTACGAGGCTGAAACCGCATTTTGCGGATGTTATCTGATGGTGGAATAAAGTTTGGAAAGAGAATGATATGAGCGAATTTGCAATTAGTGTGGAACATATTTCAAAAATGTATAAATTGTATCGCGGGAGAGTGGACCGCTTAAAGGATGCCCTGCATTTGTCGAGAAAGAAATCTTATCAGGAATATTACGCATTATCGGATGTGAATTTTCAGGTAAAAAAGGGTGAGACAGTTGGTCTGATTGGAACAAACGGAGCCGGAAAATCAACCCTTTTAAAACTGATTACCGGTGTTCTGACACCAAGTGAGGGACAGATTGAGGTGAATGGCAAAATTTCTGCACTCTTAGAGCTTGGTGCAGGATTTAATTATGAGTATACCGGCATGGAAAACATTTACTTTAACGGGACGCTCATGGGTTACACAAAGGAACAGATGGAGAAGAAGGTTCCTCAGATTGTGGAATTTGCAGGAATCGGGGAATACATCAACCAGCCGGTAAAGATGTATTCCAGCGGAATGTTTGCCCGGCTGGCATTTGCAATGGCAATTAATGTGGAGCCGGATATTCTGATTGTGGATGAAGCATTAAGTGTTGGGGATATCTATTTTCAGTCCAAGTGTTTTAAAAAGATGGATGAGATAAAAAGGAATGGAACCACAGTACTTCTGGTTACTCATGACATGAGCAGTGTGGTAAAATATTGTGACAAGGTTGTGGTACTAAACCACGGAAAAGTGGTCAAGGAAGGCAATCCAAAGGAAATGGTGGATATCTACAAGAAGATTCTGGTAAATCAGTATGATGAGAAGGAACCGGAAGAGACGGCAAAGCTTCCTGTTGAGAAAGATTCGTGGATGTCACAGCTTTCCATCAATGAAGAAAATGTATTATATGGAAGTGGAAAAGCCCGGATTTTGGACTTTGGATTGTTTGATGAAAAAGGAAATGTTACCGGATTGATATTGAAAAAAAGTACCTTTGAAATAAAAATAAAGGTACAGTTTGAAGAAGATGTAGAATATCCGATTTTTGCGTTTACCATAAAGAATGCAAGAGGAGCAGAAGTGACCGGGACAAACAGTATGTTTGAACGACTGGAAGTTCCAATTGCAAGAAAAGGTGAAATTTATGTGGTAACCTTTAACCAGCGGGCAATGCTGCAGGGCGGTGATTATCTGCTGTCGTTTGGGTGTACCGGGTATGAAAATGGTGAATTTACTGTATATGACAGGATGTATGACGTGGTAAATCTGACCATTGTCTCTGAACAGGATACGGTAGGCTCGTTTGATATTGATTCGAAGGTTTCGATAGAAAAAGTGGAAAAATAAATTTAGGAGAGGTTCCGGAATGATTGAGGATAAGCTGAATTTGACATATTACAGCGGACAGGATCTGTATAGTGATGGTGATGTGGAGGAAGAACTTCTAAAGGCGGTTCAGGATAAGGAAAACCTGGAAAAGTGCCTGATGGAAGGTAATTCCTGGCCGCATCTGTATCATTTGTCCAATATCCGTGAAAATATTCTGGAATGGTATGACTTTAATCCAAAAGGCTCTCTTTTGGAAATTGGCTCAGGATGTGGTGCGCTTACCGGACTATTTTGCAGTAAGGTCGACCATGTGGTGGCAATCGAACTGTCGAAAAGGCGTTCCATGATTAATGCGACACGTAATGAGCAGTATGATAATCTTACCATCATGCTGGGAAATTTTGAGGATATACAACTTACGGAGAAATTTGATTATGTCACGCTGATTGGCGTGTTTGAATACTCCATCTGTTATCTTAATAGCGATAATCCCTTCATGGACATGCTTAAGAGAGCAAAGAGCTTCTTAAAGCCGGGGGGCAAGCTGATTATCGCCATTGAGAATAAATATGGGGTAAAATATTTTGCCGGAGCCACGGAAGATCATTCCGGCAGGGTGTTTGACGGACTGGAAAATTATACAGCCGTGGAACGGGTGCGTACGTTTTCCAGAAAAACGCTTGAGAAAATGCTAAGAGAAGCCGGGTTTGACAAAAATGACTTTTATTATCCAATGCCGGATTATAAGCTTCCGAATGAAATCTATTCGGAAAGACACATGCCGTCTTTTGGAAGTATCCGGAATGCCTGTGTCTCCTATGACAGGGATCGGTATGAGCTGATTGATGAGAGGCTTCTGTTTGATTCTTTGTGCGAAGACGGAATGTTTGGTGATTTTGCAAATTCTTTTCTGGTCATCAGTGAGGAAGAGCCGGAAGAAGGCTTTGAACGTACAGAAGTAGAATATGCGAAATACAACCGCCTGCGGGCACCACAGTTTCAGATTAGTACCAGAATTCTTTTGCAAAGTGACAATACCAGGGTGGTTGAGAAAAAAGCTCTGCGAAGCGAGGCTGAAAAGCACATTGATACAATGGTAAAGAATCGTGAAAAGCTTCTTCAAGGCTCAACGGCTTATGTGCCAGTGGAAATCTTATCCGTGACAAAGGATACTATAGTATTTCCGTATGTGGAAGGAACCAGTCTGCTGCGACAGATGAATGCCAGCCTTGGAAAGAAGGATAAACTTCTTGCGGCACTTCATGGCGCGATGGATGCTATTTATGGAAAAACGGAAGAACTCGCTGATTTTAAGATGACAGAGACGTTCCAGGCAGTATTTGGAAAGCAGGAATGCGAACACTGGGGGAAGTCTTTCCCGGTATCGAACATAGACAGTACTTTTGGCAATTTTGTGCAGGCAGAGCATCTTGTTGGCCTGGATTATGAATGGGTTTTTGATTTTCCGGTTCCGGTGGATTATCTTAAGTACCGGACGCTTTATTACTATTATGGGGAAAATGCAGCGTATCTGAGAAAATATTTTAGTGAACAGGAATTTCTCGGAGAGTTTGGATTGACAGAAGAACAGTGTGTTGTTTTTGGTAAAATGGAGGATGCCTTTCAGCAGTATGTGCATGGCGAAAACAGGAAATATATTTACACGGGCAATTATGAAAAAAAGGTTATTAATCTTGGCAAGAATCTACAGAATAATGAAGCGTGGTTTGGCGCCATCATGGATGATGTAAACCGATTAAATCATGAACTGGGAAGCCACAGAAGAGATTTGGTAGTCTGCCGTGTAGACATGCATCGCAAGAGTGAATTGCCGGAGAAAGTGAAGCGGGCGATAAAAGATCCAAAAAGAATCCTTAAGAAAATAGGAAGAAAACTGACAGGAAAATAGCAAAAATGAGATGTTAGTAAGGAGGCAGAACATGCCACGATTGATAGGAAAAGCACTACAGGTATTGAAAAATGAGGGGCTAGATATTGTCTTTTACAAAACAGGGCTCCGCCTGAAAAAAAAGGATTACTACAAGCGCTGGATTGCTGGAAATGAAAGAAATATCCTTTATACAGAGTCTCTTGCATATAATCCGTTCTTTTCTGTTGTTATACCGGTGTACAATGTTGCAGATGAGATGCTCAGGGAATGTATTGATTCCATATTAAAGCAGACATATCGTAAGTTTGAACTGGTGTTAGTGGATGATGCGTCCACACAGGAATCTGTCCGGACTGTACTTCATGAATATGAGGGCAAAGAAGGAATCACGATAATTTACCGTAAAGAAAACGGACATATTTCCAGAGCAACAAACGATGGAATTCAGGCAGCAAAGGGAGAGTTTATCGCATTATGTGACTGTGATGATTTATATGCACCGAATGCTCTCTATGAGGTGGCAAAAAAGCTCAATGAAGATGAAACGCTGGATTTTATTTATTCTGATGAAGATAAGATAAGCGAAGACGGAAAAGTGCGCCGTGATCCATTTTTTAAGCCGGACTGGTCACCGGAGACTTTCATGTCGTACATGTATACCTGTCATCTTTCCGTGTACCGCAAGTCTCTGTTGGATAAAGTAGGTGGGCTGCGTGTTGGTTTTGAGGGGTCCCAGGATTATGATCTGGTTCTGCGAATCATGGAAGAAACTTCACACATTGGACACGTTCCAAAGGTATTATATCATTGGAGGATGAGAAAGGAGTCAACGGCAAACGCGCTGACAGCGAAGCCGTATATTCTGGAGGCAACCAGAAAAGCAAAGGAAGAGGCACTGGAAAGAAGAGGGCTGATTGGCAAACTGACTTTGATTCCGGATATCGGGCAGTACCGTGTGACGTATATTCCGCAGGATAATCCGCTGGTATCCATTATTATTCCTTCCAAGGATAATTTTCAGGTTCTTAAGACCTGTCTGACAAGTATCTGCGATAATACGGAATATCCGAATTACGAGATGATTGTTGTGGATAATGGAAGCAGCGCAGAAAATAAAGAGAAGATACAAAACATGGTGGCTGAGTTAGGAAAGAGCCATACAGTCCGTTATCTTTATCAGCCGATGGAATTTAATTTTTCGCGTATGTGCAATATTGGTGCAGATGCGGCGAAAGGAAGCTTTCTGTTATTTTTGAATGATGATATTGAAATTAGTGAGGAAGTCCGGAAGAATCCACAGCTGCAGGGAGAAACAAACCAGTGGCTCTCCATTCTTACGGGACAGGCACAGGTTTCCTACACAGGTGCGGTAGGGTGCAAGCTGTATTATCCGAACTCCATCCGCCTGCAGCATGCGGGTGTCCTGAATCTGGAAATCGGACCGGGACATTGTCTGTATGGCAGGGAAGATAATCTGAATTACTATTACGGAAGAAATCTTTTGGACTACAATTTCTGCGTGGTAACCGGAGCGTGCCTTATGGTTTCGGCAGATAAATTTAAGCAGGCAGGAAAATTTGATGAAGATTTACCGGTAGCGTATAATGATGTGGATTTATGTTTCCGTCTGGTTTCCTGTGGATACTATAATGTTCTTCGAAATGATGTTGCCCTGATTCATCACGAATCGGTAAGCCGTGGACTGGATGAGGCATCTGTAAAGAAGGAAGAACGCAGAAAACGTGAGATGAAGAAGCTTTATGAGAAAAATCCGCGTTTTGCAGGAGGCTATGACCCATGCTATAATCCGAATCTGGTACCGGATAACGGAGATTTCGCCTTCAACATGACCAAGGCATTTCTACCGGCGAAGGTAAAAAGAATCAAAGACCCTTCCATGCCGGGCTATGTAAGACTCACTTCACAGATGAAAGTGCTGAAATCCAACATCGAGTCCGTGCTGGAAGCAGAAGATACTATTCGGATTAGTGGCTGGGCATATAACAGCCGGAAGAAAAACAACAATCATAATAAGATAAAAGTTGTCTTAAAAAGCGAAAAAGGAGAGCCATTTCTTGTTCCGGCACAACGAATCTACCGTCAGGACATTGTAAATGAAAAAGGAAAACGGCGTGGTCTGACACTTGTTGGATTCGAAGCCGTTGTTCTGAAAGACAGTCTCCCAAAAGGAAGATACCAGATAGGCGTCAGCATCCAAAAACTATACGTAATGCATGAACGATATATTGAGAACAATTGAGTTCCCATAATTTGCAAAAACTGCCAATGGTTGACTATTTCAAAGAAAAAATATATACTTTAAAAAATGAAATCGAAGGTCAGCGCCTGTGTGGAAAGTTACGAAGCAAATGGTGCCTCACTTCTTGGCAAAATTTTTAAAAGTGCATGGAGAAGAAAATGAAAGCAAGAGATCAGTATAAGAAACTGATAAATTTCATTGCAAGAGTCGTGCTTATTTCCTTGGAAACATTGATTTTTGCATATATATGGTATGAATTTTACAGTAGGAATATCAATAATGAAAATATCTTTTACCGTAGAGGTAACTGGGCGGTTATCGGAATTTATATTCTGATTCTGTTTTTCTTTACCAAGAATTTTGGCGGATATAAGATAGGATATCTGCGGATTTCCGATATTTGTCTGTCACAGCTTCTGGCTATTTTTTGCGCAAATGTTGTGGTATACATTGAGATTTGCGCGATTTTAAAGGACTATGTAAATCCGAATCCGGTTTTTCTGCTGACTGTTCTGGAAATTGTAGTGATTTTTCCATGGGTCTATATCAGCAGATGGCTTTTTACAAGATTGTTTCCGCCAAGGCGGCTTTTGGTGGTGTATGATGAAAGATCTCCGAAGTATATCATTGAAAAAATCAATGAGCGGCCGGACAAGTATCATGTATGTGAGGCAGTTAATGTTTCGAAAGGAAGAGAGCGTGTTCTGCAAAAGATTCATGAATACGAAGCAGTTGTGTTATGCGATATTAAGGCAAATATCAGAAATGATTTGTTAAAGTATTGTTTTGAGCATTCTATCCGGACCTATGTAACACCAAAGCTTTCGGATATTATTATTACAGGTGCAGAGGGAATTTATCTGTTTGATTCTCCGCTTCTTTTATCGAGAAATCAGGGTCTTACGGCAGACCAGCTTCTGGTTAAGCGTCTGATGGATATCGTGATTTCTGCGGTATTACTGGTAATTATGTTTCCGTTTATGCTGATTGTGGCATTCCTGATTAAGATTTATGACCATGGACCGGTGTTTTATTATCAGGACAGGCTGACACGGGATGGGAAGGTTTTCCGTATGATAAAGTTCCGAAGCATGCGGATGGATTCAGAGAAAGACGGAGCAATGGTGGCAAAGAAGCATGATGACAGAGTGACACCGATTGGAAGATTCCTTCGAAGGATTCATTTTGATGAACTGCCACAGATTATTAATGTGTTTAAGGGTGACATGTCATTTGTCGGGCCAAGACCGGAAAGACCGGAAATTGCAGAATTATACTCTGCAAAGATTCCTGAGTTTGGATTCCGTCTGAAGGTTAAGGCAGGACTTACCGGTTATGCACAGGTGTATGGAAGATATAATACAACACCGTATTATAAGCTGAAGCTGGATTTGACTTATATAGAAAATTATTCCGTTTTTATGGATATTAAGATTATTTTTGGAACTTTTAAGGTGCTTTTCCAGAAGGAAAACACGGAAGGGTTTGACGAGAATAAGATTAGCCCGGATGACAGGGTGGATGAAGTGAAGAAGGTAGAGTGGTAATGACGCAGGAATACTCCGTACTAATGTCCGTGTATTTTAAGGAAAAAGCAGAATATTTAAGACAGAGTATTGAAAGTATTCTGAATCAGACAGTAATGCCAAAAGAATTTGTCATTGTATGTGACGGTCCGTTAGGTAGTGAACTGAATGCAGTGTTGGAGGAATATTCTGTAAAATATGCGGGACTCATCCTGATTCACCGGTTACCGGAAAATCGCGGTCTGGGTCATGCGTTAAATGAAGGACTTTCCTTATGCAGGAGCACGCTTGTGGCAAGAATGGATAGTGATGATATCAGCCTGCCGGACCGGATGGAACGCCAGCTGAGAATATTTGAACAAAATGAGGCCGATATTGTCAGCGGCACTGTGATAGAATTTAGTGATGATGTGGCCAATGAACACGGAAGAAGAGTTCTGCCTGAGCAGAATGAGGAAATACGAAGGTTTGCCAGAAGAAGAAATCCTTTTAATCATCCGGCAGTCATGTATCGCAGGGAAAGCGTCATGAAGGCGGGGGGTTATGGGGATTTTATGTTATTTGAGGATTACCATTTGTGGATTCGGATGCTTCAGATGGGCTGCAGGGGATATAATATTGAAGAGCCGCTTGTGTATATGCGTTCCGGAAAGGAAATGTATGAGCGGCGTGGCGGAATCCGGTATGCGGCACAGATTATTAAATTCCGCTGGTATCTGCTGCGGTGCGGATATGCAGGAATTGGGGATTTTGTGGTTACTGCGGGAGGACATGCATTGGTAGCATTAATTCCTAACGGAATACGAAAAAAGTTTTATGAAAGGGTTCTTAGAAAATAAGTAACATGGGCGATAAGGTATTAAGCATTGTGGTGCCGGCATATAACATGGAAAAATATCTGAAAAGATGTCTGGATTCCATGATGCTGGATGCTATTCTGGATAAAATAGAGGTCCTGGTGATTAACGATGGCTCTACGGATAAAACATCGGAAATTGCCGGGGAATATTGTAAAAGGTATCCGGAAACATTCTTTCTTTATGAGAAGGACAATGGAGGTCACGGCTCCGGAATTAATTATGGTATTCGTTATGCCACAGGACGGTATTTTAAGGTTGTGGATGGAGACGACTGGTTAAATGAAGAAGAACTTCCGGATTTTGTCAGACAGCTGGAAAGAGTTGATGTAGATGTGGTCGCATCGGATTTTTTGTGCATACAGGATGAGACAGGAAAAATTCTTTCCAAACGTTACTGTACGAGCAATCCGAGCCAGTACGGAACCTGTTGCAGCATGAAAAAAGGGGAAGTGAAAAATGTCATAAAGATGCATGCACTTACCATAAAAACAGAAATTCTTAAGAATAATAATATTCGTGTGGATGAACACAGCTTTTATGTAGATGCACAGTATATTACATATCCGATGCCATATGTGGATTCGGTTTACTTTTATCAGCGTTTCCTTTATATGTACCGGCTCGGGAGAAACGGGCAGAGCATGGATATACGAAGCATGCAGAAACGAAGAAACCAGCATATGAATGTATTAAACAGGATGCTGGAGTATTATAAAAATGTGGGAGATATTTCACCAGAAAATAAAAAGTACATGGAACGATGTATTGGGCAGATGGTAGAAAGCCAGTTCCATATTTATATCAGCATGGGACTTTGTAAGGGAATCTATACGGAACTTAAGCAATGGGATGAACGGTTAAAACAGGAATATCCGGAAATCTATTCGGCAGTAGAGAAGAAGAGCATTTCCATGCTGCGAAAAACCGGGTACCGGATTCTACCGGTGGGGGCGCTGGTCTATAAAATCATAAAGTAAGGAGAGAATGGGGAATATGACAGAAAAGAAGAAATGGATATGGACATACAGCTTGGTTTTTCTAATTTCTTTTCTGGCAGTTTATTCCCTGCAAATTCTTAATGGGAGAGGCTTCATTTACATGGAAGCCAATCATACCGGGGATGGGCTTGTGGAACACTATAATTCTCTTGTTTATTATGGAGAATGGTTAAGAAGCATCCTGCATAATCTTTTTGTGGAACACAGGTTTTCCATTCCTACATGGGACTTAAGCATCGGACTGGGTGGCGATGTGGTTACCACCCTTAGTTATTATGTTCTGGGAGACCCACTTAATCTTCTGGCTGTGTTTGTTGCACCTGAGTATACGGAATATTTGTATGATTTTCTTGTAATCGTAAGATTATATCTGGCAGGAATTGCATTTCCTGTTTATTGCAGACATCATCAATATAAAGACTCCATGATTCTTCCGGGAGCAATTATTTATGTATTTTCTTTCTATACCATTGTGGTTTCGGTTCTTCATCCGTATTTTCTGAACCCACTCATTTATTTTCCGTTGATTTTATTGGGAATTGATTATTTTTTTGAAGGAAAGAGCCCCTTTTTCTTTATTAGCTCATGCGCAGTGGCGGCGTTAGCAAATTTCTATTTCTTTTACATGATTAGCATGTTAATGGCAGTTTATGTTATCATTCGGTATTTTGCGGTACGGGATGAGAGCAAAACGGTAAAGAAACTTGTTTTACAAACCGGAAAGCTGATATTGTGCTATTTTACAGCGCTATTTCTTGCAATGCCGGTTCTTCTGCCATCGGCGTCTGCCATTCTCGGTGGAAACCGGGTCAGCGGAGAAGCATTCGTACCAGTGTTTTATGAACCGGTTTATTATCTGAAGCTTCTGATTGCATTTGTAAATGCAAGTGCTGATTATTATTCTGCGCTTGGATATACAAGCCTTGGTGTGATAGCAGTGCTTCTGCTGTTTTTTCAGCCGGCTAATGCGCGGAGGAAGAAACTGAGAATAGCATTTCTTACAGGAACCATTTTTCTGCTGTTTCCTTTCTTTGGACATGTTTTAAATGGGTTTAGTTATGTGACAAACCGCTGGGTATGGGCATACTGCTTTGTCGTGGCACTCATCGTGGTGGAGATGATGCCTCAGATAATTCTTTCATTCGGGAAATTAAAATGGGCAGCACTTCTGCTCATGTTTCTGTTTGCAGTGCCAACCTGTGTGTTCCGGACTGGCAGAGATGTAGCAAAGCTTAAGGCAATATCCGGCGTTTTATTTGTGTCAGTATTTATTATGATTGTTTTGTTTTTGGCGAATTCCATGCTGAAAAGAAAGCGAGAAGAAGCAGTTCTGGGGATTATCATCATTGGTATTTTTTTGAATGCGTTTAGTTTCTATTCGCCGAATGGAGGAAATGACCTTGCTCATCACGGAAAGAATGGTACGGCATATGAGGCGAGAATGGACAGCTTTTTCAGGATATTGGAAGAAAATCAGATTGACGTGGATGATGTGCGGATTGATACGGCAAATCTGGAGAACTTTGAGGGTGTAAAAATCAATTCCGCAATGATGTATGACATGAACAGTACATCCTTTTCCTATAGTGTAATCATGGGCAGTACCAACGATTTCTTAAGAGACATGGAGATTCCCATGGCAACGGATATTAAATATATCGACATGGATTCACGGACCTGTCTGGATTTGTTTCTTGGGTGTCGTTATATGGTGGTGGAGGATGAGAAGGAGCAATATCTTCCATATGGCTATGACAGGCTGGCCGCAAGACAGGAGGGTTATGCGGTATATGAGAACAAAACAGTGCTTCCGGCTGTTTTCTGGTATGATTCTTACATGATGCAGGAGGAATATGAGCATTTAACTGCCATACAAAAGCAACAGGTGATTTTACAGACAGCAGTAATGGAGAAGGAGCCGGATATGAGGCTTTCTGAAAAAAACTCCGGGGATGTGGTGCTTTCGGACAGGGAGAGAACTCCTGTGATAAAAGAAATATCGGATGGAATTACCCTGGAAGACGGAAGAATTGTTGTAACGGGAGAAGATGCCTTTATGACGATTGCCACGGAGGGACAGGCTGGAACAGAGAGATATCTGGTATTTGATAATTTATGGTATGAAGGAACTGGAACAGGCTGCATTCAGGTACTGGACGGAGTGGTGAATAAAATGTTTTCCATCAAGAGCCAGAAGGATACCATGTATTCGGACATTCATGATATTGTTTGTAACCTTGGCTGGCGGGAACAGCATGGAGAAGAATATACGATATGGTTTCTTAAGGAAGGCGTTTATACCTGGGATGAATTGAACGTTGTCGATATGCAGGTAGAACAGCTGGAACAGTTCTGTGACGAGAGAAGAGGGGAAAACATGGAATTTTCCATAGAGGAAGACAGGGTGACTGTCCATGTGAATGAAAAAGAACCGGGAATTCTTTCGGTTTCTTTTCCTTACAGCCATGGCTGGAGTGTCTGGGTGGATGGAAAGAAGGCAGAGTGCCTTAAGATAAATAATTTTAATGTGGGAGTACTTGTGGATGCCGGAGCTCATGAGGTGGTTTTTTCCTATCACACGCCATACATGTGGGTGGGATTTCTTTTCATGGTAATGGGATTCGTACTTTGCGCGGGTCTTTTCCTGCTGGACAGGCATATGGAAAAAGGTTGTCAATAAGGTGGGGATAAGTTATAATAAAGAGCAGATGGTTGTCTGTGACGGCTTATTTTTGATGGAATGAAAGGTTTATGAGATGAAGATTAAAAGTGCTAACTGGATTGGATATAGAGATTTACTGGCACAGCTGGTTTCAAAGGATTTGAAGTTAAAATACCGCAGGAGCGTTCTGGGATATTTGTGGAGTATTTTGAACCCATTACTTATCATGCTGGTTATGGTACTGGTGTTTTCAAGCTATTTTCGGTTTGACGTGGCAAATTACCCGGTATATCTGATTATTGGACAGACCATCTATAATTATATGAATAATGCAACGACGCATGCGATTTATTCTATTACGGATAATGGCGCTTTGTTGAAGAAAGTATACGTTCCGAAATATATTTTCCCGTTATCTAAGGTGACCAGCGACATGATGGATTTTATTTTCTCACTTGGCGCAATGGTATTGGTTATGGTTGTAACCAGGACTCCATTCTCCATGTATCTGATTCTGCTGCCTTATGTGGCAATTCAGGTGTATGTATTTACATTAGGAATGGGAATGTTTCTGGCACAGGCTGCAGTCTTTTTCAGGGATGTGCGTTATATTTACAATGTCTTCCTTACGGCATGGCTGTATGCAACACCGATTTTTTATCCAATCAGCATTTTGCCGGGAAAGATTCGCTGGGTGGTAACTCATTTGAATCCGTTGTATTATTATATTGAACAGTTCCGCTGTATTGTGCTGGAGAGGATGCTTCCATCACCGGTACTGGTCTTTAGGGGATGTGTGATTTCAGTAATTTTCCTGGTTGTGGGATTATTCTTTTTCCGCAAGAATCAGGATAAATTTATTTTATATATTTAAGAGGGACAGAATGGAAAACGAATATATCATAGATTTGAGAGATGTTACAATTCGGTTTAACATGGCAACCGAAAAGGTGGACAATCTAAAGGAGTATTTTGTAAAACTGGTGAAGAGACAGCTGATGTTTCAAGAGTTTCTGGCGTTAAAGGATGTAACGCTGCAGATCAGACCCGGAGAAGCATGGGGTCTTGTTGGGGCCAATGGTGCCGGCAAGTCAACCATGCTAAAACTGATTAGCGGTATCTTAAAGCCATATAAGGGAACGGTACAGGTAAATGGAACCATTGCACCGCTTATTGAGCTGGGTGCCGGTTTTGACATGGAACTGACAGCAAGAGAAAATATTTTTTTAAACGGAACTTTGCTTGGACATTCTAAGAAATTCATGGAAGAACACTTTGATGAAATTGTTGATTTTGCGGAAATCAGGGATTTCCTTGATGTACCGCTGAAAAATTATTCCTCCGGAATGCAGGCACGAATCGGCTTTTCCATTGCAACAATGGTAAGGCCGGATATTTTGGTGGTAGATGAGATTTTGTCGGTAGGAGATTTCAGGTTCAGGGAGAAATGCAACCGCCGGATGGAAGAAATGCTGGCTGCCGGAACGACCCTGCTTCTGGTGTCACATTCCATAGAGGATATTCGGAATATGTGTACACATGCTGCATGGATTGACCATGGAATTCTTAAAATGACAGGTGATGCAGAAACGGTAACAGAGGCATATTTAAAAGGGGTATAAGCCGGATGCTGGTACAACGAATGGAATTCCCGGAAAAAAGGGAAACAAACAGAAAAGAATTGTATCTTAGGGGAAATGAGCAGGAGTACTTTGTTCAGGAAGAACAGAAGCTGCGTGTGAAATCAAAGGGAAAGCTGCAGTTTAACACGTATTTTAATGCCTTTTCCATTGAAAAATGGATTCATTACACAGTGCTTCGAAAGCTTTTCTTTCAATGCCGCACAGAAGGACGTTTTCTTGTGTCTGTCTGGAATGCGTTCCTGACGCAGGGAGGAAAGATTGAAAGAACGCTGCTGGTGCAGAAAACTTGGGAAAACAATGGAGAACTCAATCAGCTTGAGATTCCCTTATCTAAGGAAATGCAAGGGATTCTTTATGTGCAGATAGAAAATCAGGGAGAATCCGAAGGGACATTTTTTGATGCGGCATTTGCCACAGAAGAAGAATGCAGGGAAGTATCCATTGTACTGGACATTTGTACGTATAAGAGGGAAATAGATTTATATCGCAATCTGGAGATTATAAGAAATCAGTTATGGAATAATACAAAGTCTGTACTTTATCATAAGATTCACACCATGGTAGTCGATAATGGCAGAACCATAGTACAGAAAGAACAGGAAGAATGGCTTAAGGTTTATCCGAATAAGAATGCAGGAGGGACCGCAGGATTTACCAGGGGAATGATGGAAGCACTTGCAGACGGAAAAAACACGCATGTGCTTTTGATGGATGATGATGTTGAAATAAAGCCTTCGGCATTAGAAAAGACTTATGTGATGCTGGGACTTTTGAAAGAAGAATATCTGGAATGCATCATGGGTGGTGCCATGCTGCGCAGGGATTATGATTTTGTGCAGCAGGAATCAGGAGGATATTATCGTGAGGGAAGGATTGTGTCAGGAAATGCCGGGATGGATCTTCGCAGGGAAGAAAATATTATCCGGAATGAGATTCTGACCGATGCCGACTATAATGCCTGGTGGTACTGCTGTATTCCGGTATCTGTGATTAGGAAGGAAGGATTGCCGCTTCCGCTTTTTATCCATCATGATGATGTGGAATATGGGATCCGTTGCAAGAGAGAAATCATACTCATGAATGGAATCTGCGTATGGCATGAGGCGTTTGAAAATAAAAGGCCTTCCGTCAATGAGTATTATGATATAAGAAATGCATGCATTGTGGATGCAGTACATCAGAAAAATTCCGGAAGGCGGCGTGTCTTTAATCGGATGTGTAAGAGAATGCTTACGAATCTGTTCCGGTACCGTTATAAGGATATCTGTCTGAATGAACAGGCGGTACGGGATTTTTTAAAGGGACCGGACTGGCTCATGAAGACGGATGCTCAGGAACTTCATGAACAACTAAGAAAATCAGGATATTTTTATCAGGAAAAAGAACCGGAAGAAATTTCAGGGCATGGAACAATTCGAAATGAAAAGATACTGAGGGAAAAGATACAGCTTGAAGAAATTCTTCTTGGCAGGCATAATGCAAACCAGGTGGATAAGAAAAAGCTTCTATCACTCAATGGATGGCTTTTACCTGCATACAGGGATAATGCTCCCAATGCCGTCATGGCAGGAGAAAGTCCACATGTGTACTATCGGAAAAGGAATGTTTATATTTATGATCCGGATACGAATCTTGGTTTCTATACACAGAGAGAATGGGGATGGCTGTTTAAGACATTCTGGAAAATGTTCTGCATGGGAATCCAGATACTCATGAAATATAAAGAAGTACAAAAAGAATATAAAGAACATGGAAAAGAGCTGTGTTCCGACACATTTTGGAATCAATATCTGGAATTAAATTAAAGGAGAAAGAAAATGAAAGAAAAATATGATTATCTTGTAGTAGGTGCAGGTTTATACGGAGCCGTGTTTGCACATGAAGCAAAGAAAAAGGGAAAGAGCTGCCTTGTGATTGATAAGCGTGAGCATATTGCCGGAAATGTGTACTGTGAAAATATTCACGGAATTAATGTGCATAAATACGGAGCACATATTTTCCATACTTCAGACAAGAAAATATGGGATTATGTGAATCAGTTTGCCGAATTTAATAATTATATTAATTCTCCGATTGCGGTTTACAAGGATGAATTATATAATCTTCCTTTTAACATGAATACCTTTAGTAAAATGTGGGGAATCCGGACACCAAAGGAGGCACAGGAAAAGATTCGGGAACAGATAGCCGAGCTAAACATAACGGAGCCGAAAAATCTGGAAGAGCAGGCATTATCCCTGGTAGGAACGGATGTATATGAAAAGCTGATAAAGGGTTATACGGAAAAGCAATGGGGACGTGACTGTAAAGACCTTCCTTCTTTTATCATTAAGAGACTGCCTTTAAGATTCACATATGACAATAATTATTTTAATGACCGTTATCAGGGAATACCGATTGGCGGATATACCAGCATTGTGGAGAAGATGCTGGAAGGAACAGAGGTTCTTCTGAATACGGATTACTTTGATTTCGTGAAGGAACATGAAAATATTGCGAATAAAACAGTATTTACAGGAATGATTGATGAATTCTTTGGGTTTAAGCTGGGTGTCCTGGAATATCGTACTGTTCGTTTCGAGACGGAAGAGCTGGAATGCGAAAATTATCAGGGAAATGCGGTTGTAAACTATACGGAACGGGAAGTGCCGTATACCAGAATCATTGAACATAAACATTTTGAATTTGGTAAGCAGCCGACGACGGTTATTTCGAGAGAATATTCCAAGGAATGGGAAAAAGGAGATGAACCGTATTATCCGGTTAATAATGATAAAAATAATGAATTATACAAGAACTATGAAGAGCTGGCAAAGAATGAACCGAATGTGATTTTTGGCGGACGTCTGGGTGGTTATAAATACTATGACATGGATAAGGTCATTGCGGCAGCGCTGGAATTGTGTGATAAGGAATTAAATTAGACTGATTAGGAGAGCAGAGATGAATATTCAAAAGATTTTATTTCCGGAAGCTGGCAGATGTACAGAAGAGGAATTATATTTCAGACGCAACAGGGTGAGGGATTATCTTGATGGAAGACCGGGACGCAGGGGCGGGCTGGTAAAAGACCCGTTTGCCGGGAATGAGAAGAAAGTAGAATTTGACAGTATTAATAAAAGCATCAAGGTGGAAAAGAACGGTATCG
>CAMEUH010000024.1 GCA_945938055.1 uncultured Eubacteriaceae bacterium
GCGTTGATGTCTCACCAATGGTTCCTGCCGTTGTTCCAAGGAACATGGAAAGCACATTCACACTTTCACCGGCCTTTACAAGTGCAAGTGGTGTTGCACCGGTAATCCCGTCATAGGTAAACGCTGTCATCCTTCCTGCGAAGGAAATCAAAAGAAAGCATCTGGCAGCCAGTGCCGGATTCATGAAATTCTGTCCAAGTCCGCCAAACAACTGTTTTACCACAATAATTGCAAAGAACGAACCGATTATAACCATTCCAAGAGGAAGGGTTGACGGCAGATTCAGTGCCAGCAAAAGTCCGGTAACTGCAGCACTTAAATCGCAAATGGTTACTTTTTTGTGCATGAAATGCTGATACATTGCCTCTAAAGCTACACAGGATACTACTGCCGTAATAATTACCAATGCCGCATCCAGACCGAAATTAATAATTCCAAATACCGTTGCCGGTAACAAACCAATAATAACATCCCTCATGATTGATGTTGTCGTGTCTTTATGTCTGACGTGAGGAGATGATGATACGTTTAATAATTCGCTCATGTTCTTCCCCTTTCTACTTTTTCTTTCTATCTTCGAGAATTTGTTTTCTCATGGATTTGATGTTGTGTGTCAAAGGCTTCTTCGCCGGACAGATAAAGCTACAGCATCCGCATTCACAGCATTCCATACCGCCAAATTTCACAAATGCTTCCTTGTTTCCGCGTACCGCCAGTGTGGAAAGTTTAGCCGGCATGACACGTCCCGGGCACGCCTCTGCACATCTTCCGCAACGGATACATGGACCTTCTTCTGTTTCCTTTACTTCATCCTTATCCAGTACCAGAAGGGAGGACGTTCCCTTGGTAACCGGAACCTCAAGACTCATCATGGCAAATCCCATCATTGGTCCACCGGAAATATACTTAGCAGCTTCTTTCTTTAATCCCCCTGCTTTTTCCAGAAGCTGTGTATAAGACGTACCAATTCTTACATAAAAATTCTGCGGCTCTGCCACCGCTTCACCGGTTACGGTAACAATTCTTTTTATCAGCGGTCTTCCTTCGATTACCGCATTATAAATGGATACAACCGTATCCACATTATGTACAATACAACCGGCATCGGCAGGAAGCATGGAAGAATTAATCTGTCTTCCCGTAGTTGCGTAAATCAGTGTCCGCTCACCGCCCTGCGGATATTTGGTCTTAACAGGCTTTACTTCAATCCTGTCACAATCCTTCACTGTTTCCGTCATGACTTTAATGGCTTCCGGCTTGTTATCTTCAATGGCAATATATCCCTTTGCCGTAGGAAAAAGCTTTAAGACAACCAGAAGACCTTCCTTTAACTTCTCCGGTTCTTCTAACATTCTACGATAATCCGAGGTAAGATATGGTTCACACTCTGCACCATTGACAATGATATACTCAATGCTTTCCTGATTTTTCGGAGTAAGCTTTACATTAGTAGGAAAACCGGCACCGCCCATTCCCACTACGCCGGCTTTCTTTACTCTCTCACGAATCTCTTCCGCGGTCAGTTCGTCAAGCGTCTTCTTCTCATATTCTACTTCTTCGTACAGACCATCATTTTCAATCACAACACAGTCTGCCCTGCCACCATTCGCCAGGCTTCTCTTTTCAATGCCCTTCACAGTTCCCGAAACCGAGGAATGAACATTTGCCGAAATAAATCCCGAAGCCTCACCAATCAGCTGTCCGCAAAGCACATGGTCTCCCTTCTTCACAAGAGGAACCGCAGGTGCACCAATGTGCTGCGACAAAGGAATCACAATATCGCCATCCGGAATCAGTTCCACAATTGCCTTATCCCTGGAGATATTCTTTCCGTCATAAGGATGCACCCCACCCTTAAATGTCAACTTTGCCATAAATCTTCTCCTTCAATTGATATAAATCTATTAATAGTTATACAACATAATTGTTAAAAAATCTACACTTTTATTTCATCCTTTTTTAAGATATAATCATATTATGTCATATATTGTCCGATATATAATCTGACTGATGATATTGGAGGAAGGTGAACACCAATGATTACCGTAACACATACCGTTGAAAATGTAATTGACACATTAAAATATACCGGATATGCACCAGAAGACTGCCTGTTTTTTGATATTGAAACTACAGGCTTTGCCGTTAAAACGACCCAGGTATATTTAATCGGCTGTGTTTATTACTCCAATCAGCAATGGAACTGCATCCAATGGTTTGCTTCCGGCCGCGATGGAGAAAAGGAAATCATTGAAAGCTTTTTTCATTTTATGCAGGACTTTAAGGTTTTAATCCATTTTAATGGAGAAGGCTTTGATATTCCCTATCTTCGCCAGAAGGCAGAGCTTTTAAAAATCAAGCCAAGCTTTGACCATCTTGTCAGTATTGACCTTTTTCGCGTAGTCTCATCCTGTAAGAAATTTTTAAAACTGGAAAACTATAAGCAGAAATCCATTGAGAAATTTCTCGGAGTGAAACGGGAGGATTGTTACAGCGGCGGCGAACTGATTAATGTTTACCTGGATTATAAAAAAACACATGACAGCGAAGCTTATGATTTTCTACTACTGCATAATAGTGATGATATTACCGGCATGACCTCTCTTCTTCCTATCATCACCTATACCTGGCTTACTGAAGGGGCATTTTCTTTAGAAAGCATTACCAGAACACCGGAAGAGATTATTTTTAACTGTCATCTTGCCCATGATGTGCCAAGACGTGTTTCGCTTGGTTATAAAGATTTTTACATTACTGCCTATGCAGATACCTTGAAAATCCGTGTAAAGATTTACTCCAGTGAATTAAAGTTTTTCTACAGTAATTACCACGATTATTACTATCTTCCAGCCGAAGACATGGCAATGCACAAGAGCGTGGCATTTTATGTGGACAAGGATTTCCGTACGAAAGCCAAGGCGGCCAACTGCTACAGCCGTAAAACCGGAACCTTTATTCCTCAGCTTTCAGAAATTGTGCCTACTTATTTTAAGGCAGACTACTATGACAAGACCATGTACATTGAACTGACCGAAGATTTTCTAAATGATAACGACTTAATCTACCGCTACCTTTTAGATATCATAAAAGCTGTGTAATCCGCATTGAATTACACAGCTTTCTTTTATCAGACCTTCTCGTAAAAAAATAACTTCTTGGAAGAAAATCCGATTTCCTTATAATTGATAATCTGCTCTGTGCTTCCCACAAAGAGCACTCCTTCTTTTGCAAGCGATTTATGAAACTTTTTATAAATCTCTTCCTTCGCTTCTTCCGTAAAGTAAATCATGACATTCCTGCATACAATCAGATGACAGTTTGCCGGATATTCATCCTTTAAGAGATTGTGGCTTTTAAACTCGACGCAGCGCTTGATGTCATCCGAAATCTTATAAGAACTCCCAACCATTGTAAAATACTTATCTTTAAATTCCTTTGGAAGACCATTCAGACTGTTAGCCGAATAAATGCCCATTCTTGCCTTTTCAAGCACCTGCTTGTCAATATCCGTTGCAATAATCTTAATCTTATTGAGCGGCATGAACTTGCTAAGAAGCATTACCAGGGAATATGGTTCATCACCTGTTGAACATGCGGCACTCCAGATTTTCAGTCCGTTTCCAAATTTGGAAATCAGATGTGGGAAGATTTCTTTCTCCAAGACATCCCACATCTGCGGATTCCTGTAAAATTCTGAAACATTAATGGTCAGATAATTGACAAACTCATCAAACAATTCCCTGTTTGTCTTTAATGCCTTCACATAGGAATCATAATCGGCATATTTATTTCTGGCAATCAGCGTATCAATACGCCGTTTCATCTGACGTTCCTTATACGCATTCAGATCAATGGTCGTAAGCTCAAAAACACTTTTCTTAAAGCTTTCGTAATCATTTGCCATATTATCACCAACCGTTAATTATTCTTCTGTTGCAGTTTCTTCGGTCTGTTCTTCTGCTGGTTCCTCATCAGCAAGTAAAGCCTTGATGCTTAAGCTGATTTTCTTGTCTTCCGCATTAAAATCAACTACCTTTGCCTCAATTTCCTGACCAACCTTTAATACATCAGCAGGCTTCTCAACATGAGCCTTGGAAATCTGTGATACATGAAGTAATGCATCAATTCCTGTCTCTAATTCAATAAATGCACCAAAATCTGTCATTCTGGCAACCTTGCCCTTTACCACATTGCCAACAGCATATTTTACCGGTGCCATAATCCATGGATTCTTATCTTCGTACTTAAGACTTAATGCAATCTTTGTTCCGTCAATATCCTTAATAAAGGCTTCCACTTCATCGCCAACCTTGAATAACTTCTTTGGATTTTCAATTCTTCCCCATGACATTTCTGAAATATGGAGTAATCCGTCAATTCCGCCCAGATCAATAAATGCACCAAAATCAGTAAGATTCTTTACTGTTCCCTTAACAGTAGTGCCAACTTCAAGCTTTGCAAGTAATTCTTTCTGAAGCTCAGCCTTCTTTGCAACGATTAACTGCTTGCAGTCACCAATGATTCTTCTTCTCTTTGGATTAAACTCACTAATCACAAAAGTAACTTCCTGACCTGCGTACTTGGATAAGTCTTTCTCGTAAACATCGGATACAAGACTTGCCGGAATAAATACTCTGGCTTCATCAATCACAACGCTTAAACCACCGTCAAGAACAGCAGAAACCTTTGCTGTAAGAACTTCCTTGTTGTTAAATGCTTCTTCAAGTCTCTTATTACCATTTTCTGCAGCAAGTCTCTTATATGTTAACAAAACCTGACCCTCTCCGTCATTAACCTTAAGAACCTTTGCCTGCATGGTGTCTCCTACAGAAACCATTGTTGTAAGGTCGACGTTTGGTGTGTTTGTGTATTCGCTACGTGTTATGATACCATCAGCTTTGTAGCCAATGTTTAAAATGATTTCGTCTTCTTTGACATCAATCACTGAGCCCTCAACAACTTCTCCTGTACGTATAGTCTTTAATGATTCTTCTAATAATTGTTCAAATTCTGACATTAGTATGAACCTCCTGGATAATATTATTTGGGGTAGACGCCCCAGCAGTAATACCTACGCAGCCCGCACAGCTAAACTTGTTTAAATCTAGGTCTCTAAGTGTCTGGATATAGTAAGTATTCTCGCATTCATCTTTGCATATTTCAAACAGCTTCTGGGTATTGGAGCTGTTCTTTCCACCGATAACAATCATGGCATCTGCTTTCTGGGCCAGTTCTCTTGCTTCCGTCTGACGTTCCTCCGTGGCATTGCAAATTGTATTACGAACATCAATATCATAACCTTTTTCGGCAATTATTTCAACTAATTCTTGAAATTTCTTGTAATTAAATGTCGTTTGGGACACAATACATACTTTTTTATGGTCTTTTCCTTCAAAATGATAAGCCTTTTCGGCAGAATCAATGACAACCGGACTGGTTTCACACCACCCCATGATTCCTTCCACTTCCGGATGATGTTCATTGCCAATAATCACAATTTGTTCCCCATCTCTGCTTTTTTCAGCAACAATCCTGTGAATTTTCTTCACAAACGGACAGGTTGCATCAATAATGTTCCATCCGGCCTGTTCCAATTCTTCATAAATATACTTGGCCGCTCCATGAGAGCGCATGATAATATTTCCCGGCGGGAGTGTTTTTGCCTCCTCAAGAGAAGAAATTACGCCAATTCCTTTTTCCTTCAGGTCACGTACAACCTCTTCATTATGAATGATTGGTCCAAAAGTATAAGTATTCTCCTTTCCAATCTGCTCATAAACCAGGTCTACTGCCCTTTTCACCCCAAAACAAAATCCTGCTGTCTTTGCTAAAATTACTTCCATCTTTACCTCTGCTTTATTTTATTATGAAAAAGTCCTTCCATACATTCCACAACTTCCTCAATCGTCATGTTGGAGGAATCTACAAGAACTGCATCTTCTGCCTGTCTTAATGGAGAGACTTCACGATTCATGTCCCGTTCATCACGTTCCCTGATATCCGCTTCAATTACCTGAATATCCGGCGTTTCGCCTTTTCCCTTAAGTTCATCAAAACGTCTCTTTGCCCTTGCTTCTACACTTGCCGTCAGATAAACCTTTAAGGTTGCATCCGGAAGAACGCAGGTTCCGATATCCCTTCCATCCATGATGACATTCTGTACTCTCGCCAGTTCTTTCTGCAATTCTACCAGTTTTTTTCTCACTTCGGGATAGACAGATGTTTTCGATGCCATCGTTCCCACCTCTTCCCTGCGAAGTCTGGCTGTTACATTCTCATCATTCAGAATCACCTGCTGGGCACCTTCTTCATATTCAATCCGGATTCTTACATTTTCACAGGCTTTTCGGATTGACGCTTCATCCTCCGGTAAGATTCCATGATCCAGAAAATAGATTGCCATGGCACGATACATTGCTCCCGTATCCACATAAATATACTGAAGTTTTTGCGCAAGTTTCTTTGCAATGGTACTTTTTCCTGCTCCGGCAGGTCCATCAATAGCAATTGAATAATTCATGATTTTTTCTCCTCTTCCTGTGATTTTGTAATTCCATGTGCCGCAGCATAGGCTGTTGACCACGCAATCTGCAGATTAAAGCCTCCTGTAACCGCATCCACATCCAGAACCTCTCCTGCAAAAAACACACCCTTTACAAGCTTGGATTCCATCGTGGCCGGATTGACTTCCTTTACCGAAATGCCGCCCTGTGTGATGATAGCTTCATTATATCCCCGGATTCCGGTAAGGGTTACCGGAAATTTTTTCGTCAGCTCTACCAGATGACTTCGCTCTGTCCTGGAAATTTCATTTACTTTTTTATTTTCATCAATTCCGCTTAAAGAAATCATGACTGGAATTAATTTTTTCGGATATAAATCATCCAGTGCATTTCGGAACACTTTATTTTTCTTTTCATCAAAATCCCTTAATCAGCTGTTCCTCGGACAATGCCGGTTTTAAGTCAATCTCCATCTGAAGCGGATTCCGTGTAATGTTTTCTGTAAGAAGGCTGGATGCACTAATCACAGTCGGTCCGCTGACTCCAAAATGTGTAAATAGCAGTTCTCCAAAATCCGAGTAAACTTCTTTTCCATTTTCTCTGATGACAACTCCCACATTTCTAAGACTAAGTCCCTGGAGCCTTTTGACATATTCCTCTCTGGCATTAAACGGGACCAGTGCCGGGGTCAGTTTCGTAATGGTATGACCCATTTTCTTTGCAAATTCATACCCGTCTCCTGTAGAGCCTGTGGATGGATAAGATTTTCCTCCGGTTGCAACAATCAGCGCATTTCCATAATGCTTTTTCCCATCCTCTGTTACAATATGAGAAAATGCTTTTTCCTTTACCGCCACTTCTTTTACTGCCGTATGATAGTGAATTGTCACATTTCGTCTGTTCAGTTCCCGTACCAGACTGTTTATCACATCAGACGATTTATCCGACTCTGGAAAAACACGATTGCCACGCTCTACTTTAATGGCAAGTCCCAGTTCATCAAATAACCCCATGACATCATAATTACTGAACTGATTAAATGCGCTGTAAAGGAATTTTTTATTTGTTACAACACTATTTAACAAGTCTTCCATATCTCCGGCATTTGTCAGATTACATCTTCCTTTGCCTGTAATATAGACCTTTTTCCCACATTTCTCATTTTTTTCAAAGATTTCGACTTCATGACCGCAACCTGCCGCAATCAGTCCTGCCATCATTCCTGCGGCACCACCGCCAACAATCAGTACCCTACTCATTTCTTCTCCATTTCCGTTGTCTTAAACTCTTTGATGTTATCCCGGTTCAGATAGTCCAGTTCATCCACATCTCCTACCTGATAATCACTCCACACCTTTTCCAGCGTTTCCACATTCCGAAGCACCGTTTCCTTCTTCCTCATGCAAAGTGAAACCACCAGCACATTCATCAGACTCACCGGTGCCGTAAAGGAATCTACCACGGATGACATGTTTCCGGGTGCAAAAAGATTACAGGATGAATATAAATTTAACGGAGAATGCTTGCTGTCTGTGATTGCAATGATTCTTGCATTCCGGTCATTTGCATATTCCATTGCCTTGATGGTTCGCATGGAATATCGTGGAAAACTGATTCCGATTACCACATCTTCACTTCCAACGCGGTACATCTGCTCAAAAATTTCCGTGGAGCTGTTGCTTTCCACCAGTACCACATTATCCACCACAAGGTTTAAATAAAATGCCAGAAGTCCTGCCAGTGGAGCACATCCACGAATTCCTATCACATAAATCTTTCTGCCGGAAAGAATGGTTTCCACCGCCTTATTCATGGCATTTCGATCCAGATTCTTCCATGCACTTTTTATATTCTCCATGTCATTTCCCATGACAAAATCTGCCACTTCATCATAGTCCATTTCGTCTGTTGCCAGTTCCAGGCGCCTCACATGATTTAAGCGCCGGCTTACATAAGCTGCCATTTCCTGCTGAAATTCCGGATATCCTCCATATCCCAGTTCAAAAGCAAACCGTACCACGGTTGACTCACTCACGCCTGCATTTTTTCCCAGCTCCGCAGCTGTCATATACGATGCTTTATCATAATTCGAAATAATGTATCTTGCGATTGCTCTTTGTCCTCTGCTGAACCCAGCCATCTTTCCTTTCAGATATGCCAGTAAATCCTCGTTCTGCAGCATCATTTCCCATTCCTCATAGATTTAGTTTAGCGGACAGCCACACGGGCATATCCGCTTTTTCTAGTTTAACATATGATTCCTTTATTTGTCACTATCTGGATGATTTTTTTCATTTTTTCCCATATAAATCACCAGCATGAGAATGCATGCAAAATCAATCAGAACCACCGCCGCAATGGAGCTCATTCCTGCAGCAATTCCAGATTCTTTTGCAATTTTTCCGATAACAGAAGGCATGATAATGGAACCAAGACTTGCTAGCGTTAAAATAAAACTCCATGCTGCCGGGTATTTCTGAATCAATTTTCCTGCAAATGAAACGGTTGTAGGATAAATCCCTGCCATACTGAAGCCAAATCCCATAATGCCAAGAAGAATAACGCCTGTACTTCGCGCCATGATTAGCAGTACAAAAAACACGGAAAGTCCCATGCCCATTATTGGAAGGAGTTTTTTCTTATCCACTTTGGTAGACCCCCATGCAGTCAGCAATCTTCCGGCAAGAATCATGATCCAAAGCACACTTGCCGTAATCTGGGAGAGGGATGCATCAATAAAACCTGTGTCTTTAAAATAGGTCACCATCCATCCAATTACGCCCTGTTCCGCACAAAGATAAAAGAACAGCGTTGCAATGCAAAGATAAAATAATGGTTCCTTAAAAAATCCAAAGTTGCTTTCCCTTTTCTCCTTCTTGCCGGCTTGTTCTTCCTCCAATGGAATCCTCCCGTAAAGAATCCATGTAAGAATTCCCATTGCAAGCATAAAATAACATGCCACAATCCAGTTTTCTGTATTGGTTCTGGTAAGAAGCGTCAGAATAATCGGGAACAGAAACGCACCAACAGAAAACATCGCATGAAGTCCATTGATAATCCATGCTTTTCCAGGTGCCAGATTATTAATTACCATGTTACAAAAATTACTTGCAGCCCCTCTGGCAAGACCCGTCAAAAGAAACGCAAGCACCAGACACCAATTACTCTTTCCAAAAATAATAAGAAGATATGCCATGGAAAAGAAGGACTCAAAAATCAGAATACTCTTCTTTCTCCCTATCAGAGCCGGAAGCATCCCTCCAGCAAAACTTGCAATCAGGTTCCCAACCGAATGCAGGCTCACAATAAATCCGCAGAAATCATAATCCAGTCCCCTTGCATCACGGATGAACGGAAGCAGGGAACCAATGGATAATGCCAGCATTCCATTAATCAGAAATGCACCATAACTAAAGTAAAATTGTTGTTTTTGTTTATTGTTTTGTAAAAATTCCATTTTATCACCTGTTTTTCATCTTTTCTATCTGTCATATGCCGGAATTCTTCCGTCACAAAGAAAGACGGTCTGCAAATTCATGCAAACCGCCAGTCCAATCATTTGTTTTAATCAATTACACTGGATAAGCCTTATTTTCCTTATCCGCAGCCTTCGGGTCAACCTTAGTCTGCTGTGCTTCACGATACTTAAAGAATTCTGTTGCAACAGCCGGGAACAGTGCATATGTCAATACATCTTCATCCTGCTGCTTATACGGTGCGACTTCCTGTTCAAACTTCTCAAGCTGTGGCTCAATTAAGTCTGCCGGACGACAGGTAATTGGCTGTGTATCGCCAATAGCCTTCTTCTGTACTTCCGGATTGAAAGGCTTAACAGTCTGTCCAAATTCACCAGAAAGAACCTTCTTGGATTCCTTGGTTACCATCTTATAACGTTCGCCCTGTAATACATTCAGAACAGCCTGTGTACCAACAATCTGTGAAGACGGGGTAACCAGAGGCGGTTCACCAAAATCCTTACGAACCTTTGGAATTTCCTCTAATACATCATAGTACTTATCTTCCGCATGTGCTTCCTTGAGCTGTGAAACCAGATTGGATAACATGCCGCCCGGTACCTGATATAATAAAGTCTTAATATTAACACCCATAACCTTTGGATTCAGAAGTCCGCTCTTTAAGCAATCTTCCTGAATTGGTCTGAAGTAATCTGCAATTTCAGCCAAAAGATTCTGATCAAGACCGGTATCATATGGTGTTCCCTTGAATGTCTCAACCATAACTTCTGTAGCCGGCTGTGAAGTACCCATTGAAAATGGTGAAATTGCCGTATCAATGATATCACATCCTGCTTCTACTGCCTTTAAGTATGTCATGGAAGCAACACCGGATGTATAATGGGTATGAAGCTGAATTGGAAGGTCTGTTCCTGCCTTTAATGCTTCTACAAGCTCAGTTGCCTTGTATGGAACCAGAAGACCTGCCATATCCTTAATACATAAGGAATTTGCGCCCATGTCTTCAATTCTCTTTGCCATGTCCTTCCAGTAATCCAGTGTATATGCATCTCCTAAGGTATAGGAAAGTGCAACCTGTGCATGACCCTTTTCCTTATTAGCCGCCTTAACAGCTGTCTGTAAGTTTCTTAAATCATTAAAACAGTCAAAAATACGGATAATATCAATACCATTTGCAATGGACTTCTGAACAAAATACTCTACAACATCATCGGAATAATGATTGTAACCAAGAATATTCTGTCCTCGGAATAACATCTGAAGCTTGGTATTTTTAAATCCATCTCTTAACTTACGAAGTCTTTCCCATGGATCTTCTTTTAAAAATCGAAGTGACGCATCAAATGTAGCACCGCCCCAGCATTCCACGGCATGATAACCAACCTTGTCCATCTTATCGATGATTGGAAGCATCTGCTCCGTGGTCATTCTTGTGGCAATAAGTGACTGATGTGCATCACGTAAAACAGTTTCCATAATTTTAACTGGTTTTTTAACCTGTTCTGCCATTATTATATCCTCCTAAATTTATCTTTCATTCAAATAGTCTTCCTCGTCCATAAGACCATTACATGATACCAAACATTGCCATGAAAGTACCGGCCGCAACCGCAGTACCAATAACACCGGCTACATTTGGACCCATTGCATGCATCAGCAGGAAGTTGGTAGGATCAGCTTCCGAGCCAACCTTTTGCGATACTCTGGCAGCCATAGGCACCGCAGATACACCGGCGGAACCAATCAAAGGATTTACCTTGCCATGAGTCAGCTTACACATTAACTTACCAAACAGTACTCCGGCAGCCGTACCAAATGCGAAGGCAATCAGACCAAGAGCAACAATCTTAAGTGTTGTAACCTTTAAGAATGCTTCTGCACTTGTTGTAGCACCAACAGATGTACCAAGAATAATAACTACAATATACATGAGTGCATTGGATGCGGTTTCCGTAAGCTGCTTAACAACACCACACTCCCGGAACAGGTTACCAAGCATCAGCATACCTACTAACGGTGCTGTTGTCGGAAGAATCAGCACAACAACTATGGTAACAATGATTGGGAAAAGAATCTTTTCAAGCTTGGAAACAGGTCTTAACTGTCCCATCTTAATCTTTCTTTCCTTTTCTGTTGTCAAAAGTTTCATGATTGGCGGCTGAATAATCGGTACCAGTGACATATAAGAATATGCTGCTACCGCAATTGGTCCCATATACTCTGTCTGTCCCAGCTTACCTGCAAGGAAGATGGATGTAGGACCATCTGCACCACCGATGATGGAAATGGCAGCCGCTGCCTTATCATTAAATCCCATCAAAATAGCCATGATGTATGCTGCAAAAATACCAAACTGTGCAGCTGCTCCCAAGAGGAAGCTTGCAGGGTTGGCAATCAATGGACCAAAGTCCGTCATGGCACCAACACCCATAAAGATTAATGAAGGTAAAATACTCCATTCATCCAATAAGTAAAAATAATGTAATAAACCACCTACACCGTTACTGGATTCTTCAATGGTCATCATGATGTCCGGATAAAGATTTACCAGTAACATACCGAAAGAAATTGGTACAAGGAGAAGAGGTTCATATTGTCTTCCAATTGCTAAATATAAGAAAATCAATGCAACACCAATCATGAGGAAATTTCCCCATGTCAGATTGAAAAATGCAGTCTGATGCAAAAGATTTCCTAATGTTTCAAATACATAGCTCATAACTAACCTCCCAGTTTCGTGATTCTTATATTTCTCATGAAATATAATTAGTTAAGTGTCGCTAATACCGCGCCAGCCTCAACGGAATCACCAACTGCTACATTAATACTTGCTACGGTTCCATCCTGTGGAGCTACAATTTCGTTTTCCATCTTCATTGCTTCCAGAACGATTAAAACTTCACCCTTCTTTACAGCCTGACCAGCTGCTGCAACGGTCTTTAAAATCTTACCAGGCATTGGAGCTTCTACCTTCACACTGCCTGCTGCGCCAGTTGCTGCTGGAGCTGCTGCTTTTGGTGCTGCAGGAGCTGCCTTTGGTGCTGCTTTCGGTGCTGCTACCGGAGCTGCTGCAACACTTCCGGCTCCGCCTTCCTCTACTGTTACATCATATACGTTTCCATTTACGGTGATTGTATAATTCTTCATTTTATTTCCTCCATTCCTGCATCATGCTTATGCATTCTGCCATCTCTTCTTATTTGACTTCTTAATTGAGCGGACTACAAATCCATCCGTTGAAGTACCTGTATATGCTGCAACTGCTGCAGAAATAACTGCAACCAGCTCCAAATCATCCACAAGCTCCTCTTCTTCCTTCTGCACAATCTGTGCAATCGTATTATCAACTGCCTGTGCTGTAACGGCTGACTTATTTTCTTTCTTATTCTTAATCGCCTGTTCTGCCTTATTAATGAACTTAAAGCACCAGATTAAAAGAGAAATCAGTATCAGTACCACAAATACGACTGATATTCCGATTACGGTATTTAATGCTGCCTTGGTCATCTTCTCACCTAAGGAATATAAGACATTAAAAGAAGTATATTCCATGGTTCCATCCTGAAGAAAAGAAATCTTAAATTCCGCATCTCTTGCAGAATAATCAACCTTGGCAGTAATCGTAACACTGTCATCATCCGTTTCAAATTTCCAGTCAAGGACACCCAGATACTCGCCAACTTCCGGACGTGTATTAATCCATGACGTAAATAAATTAACTTCCGAATCAGAATAACTGTCTCCATACAAGCTTGGATAGCGAGAATCTGTGCATCCGGAGTATCGGATAACACCTTCAGATTTTCTTCAATCACATTCTTGTAAGAATCCTCATCAATCGTAACCGGCGTTTCCGCTTTCTGATTGCCGGAACATGCCGTAAAACAAAATACACAGGCTGCTAAACATAATAATCTTAAAAACTTTTTCATATCAGCATCACCTCATATTAAACCGTACCATGTTTCTTGGCTGGACGATCCTCTCTCTTTGTGAACAGCATTTCAAATGCCGCAATAACATACTTTCTTGTATCCGCAGGCTCAATAATTGCATCCACAACACCTCTTGCAGCTGCAGACTGACTGCTCTGAATTGCCGCATATTCTGTTGCTGCCTTGGAAACTGCCTCAGAAGAACTGTCTTCTGCAATAATCTTGGCAGCAAGTCCACTATCCATCATGCCAATCTGTGCATTCGGCCATGCGTAATAAAGATCTGCGCCGATTGCCTTGGAACCCATGGAAATGGATGCAGAGCCAAGAGCATTTCCTGTAACAACCGTAACCTTAGGAACAGTTGCATTGGCATATGCATATGTAAGTCTGGCTACAGCTTTTGCAATCTTCTTTTCTGCACAGGTTGTAGCCTTGAAGCCCTTGACATTTGTAAGTGTCAGTACCGGAATATCAAACGCATCACAGAAATTGATAAAATCTGCCGCTTTTCCTGCACATCCCGGGCAAAGCACACCATCAAACTTTTCAACGGAATTTCCTTCCTCATCAAAAAGTTCCGTACGGTTAGCAACTGCACCAACTGTCATTCCGTTTAATTTAATAAAACCTGTTACAATCGCCTTTGCATAATCCTTTTTCGTTTCAAAGAATGTTGCATTATCAGAAATTGCTGCAAGGGCGTATGCCGGATCTGCTGCTCCATTTTCAAGATTTTCACATACACGATTCAAATCATCCGTGCATTCCTCATAAGAAGCATCATCCTCATTATTTGCCGGAAGCATTGTAACAAGCTGTCTGATATTTACAAATACAGAAGCCTCATCTCCCACAAAATCAACATTTCCTGCTTCGCTCTGATATGCTGCAGAAGCAGTATCGCACTTTTCTGCATAATTACCATCCAGTGCATTCGGAGAGTTTACAAACAACTTTGCATTTTTCTCTTCCATAAAAGTAAAATCGGATAAGGAGGAAAGGACTGCCAATCCACCGCCGCAGTTTCCGAAAATAGCGGTTATCTGCGGAATCACGCCGGATGCCATGGACTGTTTTGCATAAATTCTGCCAAAACCGTTTAATGCATCTGTTGCCTCCTGTAATCTAAGACCTGCACAGTCAATAAGGCCAATGACCGGTGCTCCCATCTTTAATGCCAAATCATAAAGAAGGCATGCATTTCGCCAATGGAACCGTTAAGAACGCTTGCATCCTGGCTGTAAACATACACAAGATTACCATCAATCACTCCATAGCCGGTAATGACACCGTCTCCAGGAGTATCTTTAGCTTGTAAATTGAAATTTGTCGTTCTGGCTGTAACCATTCCGCCAATTTCAACAAAACTGTTATCATCAAGTAAAGCATCTATTCTGCTTCTTGCTGATCCTTGTGCTGTATTGCTCATTTTACAGACCTCCATGTTTTTTATCTTCGAAAATCTAATTTTCTGCCAATCCTAATTGTATAATGTCACGGACAAAATATCAAGTAAAACTTACACATTATAATGCCTAATTTAACAAATATTTACAAAATTTTAACAGAATTCTTTGGAATGTTAAGCAGCCTTACAAGACGTCGCACGGTATTATGAAAAAAGAAATCTCTTCCATATCTCTTTCATGCAATATGAGAAATCAACTTTTCTGACTCCTTGCGTTGTTTCTATGGGAATACTCTCTACCACCTCACCATTGATGGTAATGAGAATATTTCCCACCGGCGTTCCTGCATCCACCGGTGCAGTAATCTTCTCAGAATACACGTAATAAACTCTTATCTCATCATATTGTGAAAGCAGCATTTCCACTTTTCCCGTTGCGGTAACTCCCACCTCATTCTCGACGCCATTCTCGACAAAAATCTGATCACAAAACGTTTCATCATACACTGTCTGCAGAAAATAATTCTCTGTTCCAAACTGCATCAGTTTACGTGTATCTTTCCACTTATACGTCTTATTCGGCGGCCATCCGCTTCCTAAAACCACAGAAATAAAAGTTCTCCCATCCTGTTTTAACGCTCCCACAAAGCAATAGCCGGCATTTCCCGTAAATCCCGTTTTTACTCCGATGGCACCATCCATCATGGAAAGAAACAAATTTTTATTATTGACCGTAAAACTCCGTTTTCCATTTACCTCCGTAAATGAGTACGATTTCTGATTGGTGATTTCCAAAAACTTTTCATTCTGAATAGCATACGCCGCCAGTCTTGCCAGGTCAACTGCCGTAGTGGAATGTTTTCCATTTTCATCCTCTGCATCCAGTCCATTCGGTGTAATAAAATAGGTATCCTTCATTCCAAGCTCCTGCGCTTTCGCATTCATCATTTTTACAAAGCCTTCCACACTTCCTCCTACATGCTCTGCCACTGCCACCGCCACATCATTGTGTGACTCCAGCATAAGGGAATAAAGTAAATCCGAAAGCACGTACTGTTCACCGGTATTTACATTCAGCTGGACATCCGGCTGACAGGCCGCATTCTTCGAAATCGTTACCACATCATCAAGATTTCCATTTTCCAGCACAACAATTAATGTCATGATTTTTGTGGTGCTTGCCATGGCACGGATATCCTTTTCATTCTTTCCATATAAAACCCTTCCGCTATCCGCATCCAGAAGGCAGGCAGATAACGCATTCAACACCAGCTCCGGTTTTTCCTGTGCTCCCTGTGCCATCATGCATGGATTGACTGCTACCACAAATGCCATGAATACACATAAAATCTTTTTCTTACAATTCTTCATTCCACAATTCCCTCATATATTCACAACATTTTATTCTTCTGCATGACAAAAATATGCCCGTTTTCACAGACAAACTTCTTCCTTTCGTCTGTGAAACGGGCATATATCACCTTACTGCCTTCCTGCTATGCACGTACTTTCGTACCCTTTGTATCTCGATGCGCCAATTTCAGCTTTCTGGTTTCAATCTGTTTTCCATTATACTCAATGGTAATGTCCACGTCTTCTGAAATCAGATACACATCTTCAATGTAATCCTTATCGGAAAGTTTAATTGCACGAACACCGACTGCACTTTTTTTCTTTTCCGGCACATCCGTAAGCGGGAATTTCAGGAAGATTCCCTGAGCTGTCCTTAGCACCACAAGCTGGTCACTTACAATGCTTTCTTCCTCAACCTTCTCTCCATCCAGCGTAAATTTCGTATATACTTCCTTCGTAACCTTAACACGGTCAATGGATACCACTTCATCGCCATCCAGCAGCTTTGTTCCCATGACCATTTTCTTCATTACATCAAATTCAGAAGAATCCACAAGTTTTGCCATTCCAAGCTTTGTCATGAAAAGGAATGTGTTGTTCTTTAAGGAACAGGAATCACTCAGATATACAATTATTTCTGTTGTGGAATCATAATTACACAGGTTATCAATCGGAACACCTTTGTCACGCAGTTTTCCAAGCGGCAAATCCATCACCTTAATCTGGTGCAGATTTCCCTTATCCGTAAAAATGCAGATTCGGTCCGTATTCATACACTTAAAGGCGTACTTATTCTCATTAATGACCGTATCCGTGTTCCTGTCATAGGTTGCAGTATCTATGGTACGGGCATATCCAAAACGATCCATCAAAAATACAACTTCCTGCTCTACCGGTTTTTCCTCCTCATAAACCGCAGCTGCCCCATCTTCAATCACGGTCTTTCTTGCATAACCATATTCTTTTTTGATATTCTCAAGGTCCTTTTTAATGGTTCTTACCATGCTCTTTCGATTGCCCAGAATATCTTCGTACTCAGCAATCCTTCTAAGACATTCCTCATATTCCTTATTGAGTGCAAGAATTTCCAGTCCGATTAATTTCGAAAGACGCAGTTCCAGAATTGCCGTTGCCTGACGTTCCGTAAAAGACAGCTTTGCAGCCTCTTTTTTCGACTGCTCGCTCTTAAACTTAATATCAGTCACATCTCCGTTTACCAGACATGCCTTTGCCTGTTTCAGGCTCTGGCTTCCACGCAGAATTTCAATAATCAGGTCAATGATGTCACACGCCTTAATAAGTCCTTCCTTGATTTCTTTATTATCCTTTTCCTTATTCAGAAGTGTGGTATATTTTCTGGTTGCCAGTTCAAACTGAAAATTCACATGATGCTCAATAATCTTTTTCAGTCCCAGCGTTTCCGGTCTTCCATCCACAATCGCAAGCATGTTGACGCCAAAGGTATCCTCAAGTTTCGTCTTCTTGTAAAGCATGTTCATGAGTTTTTGCGAATCCGCATTTTTCTTCAGTTCAATGACAATCCGGATTCCTTCTTTGGAAGATTCATTGGAAATATCATAAATATCTGCCGTCTTTTTGGATTCCACCAAATCGACCACATCAGAAATGAACTTCCCAATATTAGCACCAATCATGGTATACGGAATCTCGCTGATAACAAGTTTGTCCCGGTCGTTTTTTCTGGCAGCCGGCTCAAATTCTACCTTGCCGCGCAGTTTCACCTTGCCCACACCGGTTTCATAAATATCCAGTAACTCGCTCTTATTAATTACCAAACCACCGGTAGGGAAATCCGGTCCCGGCAGGTATTCCATCAGTTCCTTTGTGGTAATATTGGTATTATCCATATATGCTTCCACCGCATTAATTACTTCTGTCAGATTATGCGTTGGAATACTGGTCGTCATGCCAACCGCAATTCCTTCCGAACCATTGATTAAAATATTCGGAACCCGAACCGGAAGCACTTCTGGTTCTTTTTCTGTTTCATCAAAATTAGGCACAAAGTTTACCACGTCCTTATCCAGGTCTGCAAGAT
>CAMEUH010000025.1 GCA_945938055.1 uncultured Eubacteriaceae bacterium
CGCTCTTTGTTGGTGTCGGTGTTGGGCTAAGCGTCCGTGCCGGTGGTGCTCCAAGCGGTGATGATGCCCTGTCCATGGGAATTGCACACTTAACCAAATGGAACATCCAATGGATTTATCTGATTAGTGACTTTATTGTACTGGCACTTTCCATAAGCTATATTCCACTTTCCAGGCTTATGTATTCCTTACTGACCGTAATACTATCCGGTCAGATTATTGGCTTATTTCAACGGAAAGACTTTCCTCATATTCGAAAAAGGCCTGTGGAAACGTAAAACAACGACTTTACAAAAAAAGAGCAGATGCATGGGCGATTTTTTCCATCGCCATTCCATCTGCTCCTTTTCTTTATTGTTCATCCTGTTTTTCCTTCTGCCAGTTTAACAAATCTTCCAGTGTAATGTGATCCACCACGTCATTTACTGCATCATTTATCTTTTGCCAGATTTTCTGTGTCACACAGTCTGCCATACGGTCACACTCACATGCCTCCTCACCCACACATTCTACCGGTGCAAGACTTCCTTCCGTGGTTCTAAGAATCATTCCAACCGTATATTCCTGTGGCTTTCTTCGAAGAACATAACCGCCCTGTGCTCCACGGATACTCTTTACATACCCTGCCTTATTGAGTATGGAAATAATCTGTTCCAGATATTTTTCGGAAATCATCTGACGTTTTGCAATATCCTTAATGCTAATGGGCTTATCTGCCTCCTGCATGGCAATATCCAGCATAAGCCGCAATGCATATCTGCCTTTTGTGGAAATTCTCATGTCTTACCTCCAAATCCTGTTCATATGTTATCCTATTGTTTTACTATGATTTATTATAAGTAAGACTGTGAAAAAAGTCAATGCAGAACCATTATGCGGATGAAAAAGTCATTTCCTTCTATAGGTATGGAATTAAGTCTTAAAAATCGGAAGTTAATCTTGCACATTATCAGAAGAAAAATTTCCCTCTTTACATTCGAACATCAGTTTGGTATTATAAAGTCAGATTCTTAAAGAAATCGCATCATGCGTATGAGCAGGAGGTGTATCACATGGCAGAACGAATTTACTTATGCATCGATTTAAAATCTTTCTACGCTTCCGTGGAATGTGTGGAGCGTGGACTGGACCCCATGACTACAAATCTGGTCGTGGCAGATCCCAATCGAAGCCGTGGCACCATCTGCCTTGCCGTTTCTCCTTCCCTTAAGGCACTTGGAGTGAAAAACCGGTGCCGTGTCTTTGAGATTCCGTCCACCATCCCCTATCTCATGGCACCGCCCCGCATGAAGCTTTATATTGATTACTCTGCAGAGATTTATGGTATTTATTTAAAATACATTGCCAAAGAAGACATTCAGGTTTACTCCATTGACGAGGCATTTTTAGATGTAACGGATTATCTTCCCTTATATCATAAGACCGCCCGCGAGCTTGGAATACAGATTCTTAAGGATATCCAAAAGACCCTCAGGGTCATTGCAACCTGCGGTATCGGAACCAATCTCTATCTTGCCAAGGTAGCCCTTGACATCACGGCCAAACACTCTGCCGACTTTATCGGATACCTGGATGAAGAATCCTACTGCAAGACCTTGTGGAACCACCGTCCCATTACCGATTTCTGGCGCGTGGGACGTGGGACTGCCAGCCGCCTTTCTTCCATGGGAATCACCACCATGGGAGAGGTTGCACACGCCGAAGAATCGATTCTCTACAGAGCCTTTGGCGTGGATGCGGAATATCTCATTGACCACGCCTGGGGACGGGAACCTACCACCATTGCGCAGATTAAATCTTACAAATCCCTGCATAATTCCCTGTCCAGCGGTCAGGTACTTTTTCGCGACTACAATTTTGAAGAAGGCCTCCTGATTGTAAAGGAAATGGCAGACCTTCTGTGTCTTGATCTGGTAGACAAGGGACTGGTAACTTCTTCCCTTGGACTTTTCGTGGGATACTCCAAAGATACTGCCAAAGCCTCTCACGGAACGATTTCCATGAGTGTTACCACAAGCTCTGCCCCCATTATCATAAAATACCTTACAGAACTCTATGAGAAGATTACCAGCCGTTCTGCACCCATACGAAGAATTAATATTGAATTCATTAACGTGGTGGATGAAGCTTATGAACAGTATGACTTATTTACAGACCCTGAAGAACTGGAACGTAACCGCCGGATTTCCCATGCCGTAATTGATCTTAAGAACCGTTATGGCAAGAATGCTATCTTAAAGGGAATGAATCTGCAAAAAGCCGCAACCACCATGGAACGAAACAGACAGATAGGAGGACATCGTAGTGGAGAGTCTTAACCGCGCAGACCGTGCCAGCCAGTTTGCTCCCTTTGACGCATTAAAGGGATTCCGCGAGGCATTAGAAGAAAAAGAACGCATAATCGTACCCAAAGCCGAACTATCCGAAGAACACAAAGAAGAACTGGAGAAAAAGCTTCGTCTACTCCAGTGTGGATGCCTGCTGACCGTCATATACCATCACAACGGTCAGTATGAAAAAATAACCGGCATGGTTTCAAAAATTTCGAAAACCAGCCGGTCCCTTACCATTGTTCATACTACGATTTTCTTTGATGACATCCGGGACATGGAGGGCGATTTTGAAGAATTGGAGATTTTTTAACCCCAATTTCCGTTATTGCAGAAAAGTCTCTTTCTTCTTTCCTTCCTCTTTATCCCGATACATTGCTTCATCTGCTTCCATACACAGTTTTTCAAAGTTATTGCCCTTATCCATATATGCCATTCCAACCGCACAACGATACTCTGTCTTTGCCATTTCTCTCTTGATATTTTCAATCATCGAATGCACCGCATCCTCCGGCTGTTTAAACACAAGAATCATAAATTCATCGCCACCGGTACGGTACAGGTAACTGTTTTTTAAAAGAACCTTTCTGATACAGTCTGCCATAGTACAGATTGCCTTATCCCCCTCCGCATGACCCTTCCCGTCATTTAACTGTTTCAGATTATTAAGATCCAGGGAAATGACTGCATTCAGCTGTGCATAATTCTTCTTTGCATCCAGATAAAAGCATCGCCGGTTCAGGGTATTGGTAAGCGGGTCCCGTTTAAACTGCTGGGTATTCAGATAGAGATAATAAAATGCAATGGAAGATGCGCCCGTCAGATTAATCACACCTTCGTATCCCCGGACAGATTCCATGTAAGTGGCAATGGTACTCATGACCGCAATTGCAATGGCAATAAAAGCCTCCGAATTTCTCCCATCCTGATAAACATGTACTGTCATGATAATGAGAAGAACCAGATAAAATCCACTGGTAACAAACGTCGTATATCCCAAAGGGCCTCTCACAAACTGGTTATCCTCCGAATAAGAATACGCAATACCCGTGAAAAATGCTGAAAATGCTACAAATGCATTGAGAATCAATGGTACTGCCATCAGTAATTTTCTCCTGCTCTTACCCCTCAAAAGCAACATGACAATCATAAAAATAATTGTCGGCCGAAGCGTATACCCTATGGCAGACATCCATATCCTTAGGTCAGACGGCTCTGGAAAGGATGCCGTCCAATATTCCACGCTATCAACCAGGACAAGCACAAAAACCGCAATTGCAGCATAGCGGAACATCCGGATAATATTTTTTTCAAAAAAATGGTTGGTACTGATAAAAATCAACATAAACGCAACAATAATGCAGGTTCCATAATGAACCTGTATCAGGTAATGTGCCATGGATATCCCCTTTCCTTTGTAAATCGTATTTCAAAACTCTACTCCACACTTTTTAACGCCTCTACCGGATTAATGGAATCCAGCACCCTGTCCGTCAGCAAATCCACCAGGATTGCAAAAAGGAACGTCAGTACCGCCGAATAAACATAGCTCACCGGATAAATCACTACTGCAAAATAAATAGACGGCATTTTTAAAGCTTCTGTTAAAAGGCCTCCCAGAACCGTTCCCACCGGTAATCCTAAAAGAATCCCCATTCCGGTAAGAATCAGTGTCTCCTTATTAACATATAAATGCACTTCCTTATCAAAAAAGCCAAGAACCTTAATCGTCGCCAGTTCTCTTTCCCGTTCTGAAATATTCGTTGCCGACAACGTAAACAGAACGGTAAACGCCAGTCCTGCAGCCATGACAATTATAATATATACCACCAGATTAATCAACACAACCGATGTAGAGAACTGCTCCTTGCTTTTTTCAATGCTCAAAGTGGTAAGAACTCCTTTTCTCTTAGCAAAAGCATCTGCATAAGCAACGGGATTCTCACAGGAATCCTTAAGTTTTACAAGCACAGCATTAGGTTCCCATTTTCCAAAACATACTTCATAAAGTTCCTGCGTAATATAGATATGATTTCCCATGTAATTTTTTACAAAATCCGTCACAAGAACCTGTTCCTGCTTTAATTTGAGATTCTGTATCAATACCATTTCTTCCTTACCAAAATCCAGTACCATTCCTGCATTCTGGGTAATCAGTACCCCTTCCTTGTCCGGAGCCACCGTTTCTCCATCCTCATTTTCCAGATGAATATAGGATTCCAGGGATACTCCCGTCGGAATCACAATCATCTGAATAGTTTCCTCATCACCGGACTGATTTTTAAGTTTTACGGATTCCATGCCAATGGAAAGATAACTTTCCACCTCATCATCTTCCATGTAGGATACCAGTTTTTCATAATCCTCTGTGGATGAAACCGCCATTAAATCATACCGGTATGTGTATTCATACTGCTGGGGCATCAGCTGGGTTACCGAATCCTTAATGGTAAAACCACAGACTAATAATGCCGTACAACCCATGATTCCTGAAACCGTCATGAACAGACGCTTCTTATAACGGAAAAGATTTCTTGCCGTTACTTTATTTAAGAAAGACATTTTCCTCCATACCGGCTGGATACGCTCCAGAAAAATTCTGGAACCGGAACGTGGTGCCTTTGGTCTCATGAGAACTGCAGGCATAAGCATTAATTCTGCCCGGCAGGCCCAGAAAGTTGCTCCGACAATTGCCAGAACAAAAATTAAAATTCCTCCCACACCATACAGAAAATCAAATTGGATAAAATACTGCGGTAACACATACATAATTCCAAAAATCGAGAAAATGATTTCCGGAAGAACAATAAATCCGCAGACATCTCCCAGAATTCCTCCGAAAAAGCTTGCCAAAAACGCATAAAGAAGATATTTTTTCAAAATTCCTGCATTGTCAAAGCCAAGTGCCTTATAGGTTCCGATTAATCCACGTTCCTCTTCCACCATTCTGGTAATGGTTGTCAAACTGATTAAAACTGCAACGACCAGAAAAAGTATGGGAAATGCTGTTCCTACCGACTCAATACAGTCTGCATCACTTTCAATGTTGGCATACCCGCTTAAAGAACCCCTGTCACGCACATACCATTGTGCCATGTCAATCTTTTTGACTTCATCCTTTGCTTCCTCAATTTCTTTCAGGGCATCTTTTTTCTCTTCTTCATACTCTTTTCGTCCATCTTCCAGTTCCCGTTGTGCATCCAGAAGCTTCTCGCGGTTTTCTTCTATTTCAGCTCTTCCATCCGCGATTTTCTCTTTTGCCTCTGCTTCCTTTTCATTGAGCTCCTTTAACGCCTGGGACAAGGTATAGTGATTACCAGAAACAGCATCCCATCCCTCATCCAGCTGCTTTTGTGCAGACAGAAGCTTTTCCTCTTCTTCCTTAATTCTCTCCCATGCATTGAAAAATTCACTTTCCGCAATTGCTTTTTTTGTAAGAAGCTCTTCCCTGCCGGCCAAAAGAACCTGTCTGGCAGCAAGAAGCTGTCCATATCCATCTGCTATTTTCTCCAAACCCTCAGTAGAACCTTCTGGTAATCCCATGCTTTCATAAAAGATTCCTTTTGCTTCCCCAAGTTCCTGTAAAAGAGCCACAAGCTGCTCCTCTGTCAGCTGTTGGTTAAGAAGCTGTGCCTGTACATATGGAATATAAGCACTTGTTAAAGAACCAATATAAACTTCCCATGCATTCTCATTCCATGCCGTTCCCATGGATTCCACCAGAAAACCTTTCTGTTCATCCAGCTGCAGACGTTTTTCTTCATTTTCCTTAAGTTGTGTCTCCATGGAATCCAGCATTGCCTGAATGGCATTCAGAGTCTCCTTTTCCTTTACCGAAAGTTCCTCTTTTGTCGCATTTAACTGCTCTCTCCCGGCGTTAAGCTGTTCCTCTCCCCTCCTGAGTTCTTCTTCTGCGCCATCCAGTGCACTAAATCCCTCATCAATCTGCTTTCTTGCATCTGCTATTTCCCCGATTGCTTCACGTTCCTTCTCGTTCAGCTCCTTTTCGCCATCTTCCAATTCCAGCCATCCATCTGCAATTTCCTCATCTGCATCAGAAAGTTCCTGCTCCGCTTTTCGTAATTCCTCGTTCATTTCCTTTTCGGCATCCGCAATCTCTTCATATGCCTCGCCGGTAATTTCCTCATATCGTGCTTCTTCCCGTTGTTCTTTAATTTCTTCCTCAATTATATGAACCATGCTTTTGATGGTTTCCTCATACTCCTTAGAATAGCAGAGCATTTCTTTTGTGTCAGCCAATTCCAGATAAACTGCAGTATAAATCTCTGCGCAGACAGATTTCTGAGAAACAAAAAACGTATAATCCGTTGTCTTCGAACTCCGAAAAGCAATCACCTCTGCACTGCCATTCACATCCATGGGGTCAATGACCGATGCTGTAATAACATATTCTCCCTCACGAAAAGCAGCATCCTCTTCTTCCTCAAGTTCTTCCTCAAAAGTAAGCGTATCACCCAGCTTCTTTCCGGAATTCTCCAGATAATTCTGTGTTACAGCAATTTCATTTTCTAAAACAGGAAGTCTTCCCTCCAGAAGATACGGCTCATTGAGTCCCTGCTCATGAAAGGAACGCAGTTCCGCACTCTGTTCTTTTCTATCAACCGGTGTCTGTACATTTTTCCCATAAATTCCTTCTGCCCTGAAAACCCCCTCCAGACTGCCGAGAACTTCTACATCCTCATCCGTAAGCCCCAGAGTGGATACCACACAGATATCAAATAAATTCTGTCCGTCATAAAAAAGATCCGCCGTATAACGCAAATCCTCACAGGCCGCCCGAAGTCCCGTAAACATGGAAACTCCCAGTGCCGCAATCATCAAAATGGATAAAAATCTCTTTTTGCCTTTTTTAATGGAACGCCAAATATTCTTACTATAAGCTTTCATTCCCATACCTCAGTATCTGTCTACCATTCAATCTCTTCAATCGGAACCGGGTTCTCATTGCAGATTATTTCAATTACCCTGCCGCTTTTAAAACGAATCAGCCGATCCGCCATGGGTGCCAGTGCAGAATTATGAGTAATCAGAAGAACCGTAATATTATCCTTTCTGCATGTGTCCTGCAACAGCTTTAAAATCTGTTTTCCCGTATTATAATCCAATGCTCCCGTAGGCTCATCACAAAGCAAAAGCTTGGGATTTTTAGCAAGTGCACGTGCAATGGATACCCTCTGCTGTTCTCCACCGGAAAGCTGTGCCGGAAAATTTCCCTTTCTTTCCGAAAGTCCAACCTTGTCAAGAGTTTTTGATGCATCTAATGCATCCCTGCACACCTGTACTGCCAGCTCCACATTTTCAAGTGCCGTAAGGTTCGGAACCAGATTATAGAACTGAAATACAAATCCAATATCCGTGCGCCGATATCCCACCAGCTGTTTATGATTATATTTTGTAATATCATTTCCATCCACAAGAATCTGTCCGGACGTAGGAACATCCATACCGCCCAGGATATTGAGTGCCGTGGTTTTTCCTGCTCCGGATGACCCGAGGATTACTGCAAGTTCTCCCTTTTCCACCGTAAAACTGGCATCATCCAACGCTCTGATTGCAGTCTCTCCTGCCATGTATTCTTTGATGACATGATTAAATTCTATATATGCCATTCCCTGAATTCTCCTTTACTTATCCATATCATTATTGTGCGGATTTTTTCGAGGGATGTCAAGAATAGAAAAGAAATTTAATTTTTGTTTTTTCCCAGAGCTGTCCATGAAAAGCCCCTAAAGATTCCCAATAAATCCTTGTCACCTTCCCTGTCTTAAGTTATAATAAAATTAACAAGAAAACCCCTCTCAATGTGAAGGATGTGATTGTATGAGAGCAAAATATGAAAGAGCCTCTTTAATGGTTGAAGCTGAAAAATACGAAATAGGAAAAGGAATAGAAGACGGATTCCAGCCATGGGTAGAGGTCATCACAAATGGATGGATTGTATCGGAAGGATTAATTCGGATTACCCAGCCGGATGGCAAGATTGTCTGTCCGTTTATCCAGAACCGCCGTGGCATTATTTTTATCCGGGACGGTGACTACATCATCTATGAAGAAGGCGGCGAACGCCACTGCTGTGGAAGTGATAAGTTTTCCAAACGGTTCCGTGAAGTTGGTCCTTAGAATTGGATTCTCCTGCCGGGTGTGGGCGACCATGAAAAGGGGGACTTGGGTACCGCATACGGTTCTGCCTGCGGTATCCCAGTCCCCCTGTTCATAGTTTTCCCATACCTGACAGGAGAACTCTTAGATTCGCCATCTACATCAGGCAATTTTCATATTTACGAATTTCCTCCAGATATTTTTGTCCCAGAGGGCTAATTGCTGTTCCTTTTCGCTTCAAGAAACCAATAGTCATAACCTCATCCATGTCAAGGGGGATGGCACAGTAATCAGAACCATTCAGTTCCTCGCAGATAATTCCGGAACACAAAGTATACCCATTCAGTCCTACCATGAGATTGAGCATGGTGGCACGGTCATTCGCCTTAATCAGACGTTTGTACCGGTACGTGCTTAAAACCTCTTCTGCAAAATAGAACGAGTTATTATTGCCCTGTTCAAAAGACAGGCATGGATATTCTTCCAGTTCTTCCATTGCAATCCTCTCTTTTCCTGCAAGAGGATGCTGTTTCCAGAGATACACATAAATACCGCATTGAAATAACCGGTGAAATTCCAGATCATTCTCATTAAAAATCTTTGTAAGTACCTTCTCATTAAAGTCATTAATGTATAAAATGCCAATTTCACTTTTAAAGTTCTTGACATCCTCAATGACTTCATGGGTCTTCGTCTCATGAACCGCAAATTCATATTCATCCATTCCAAACTGCCTTACCATCTTGACAAAGGCATCCACGGCAAAGGAATAGTGCTGCATGGATACACTGAATTTCTTCTTTACGTTTCTTTTATCCACGTAACGGGATTCCACCAGACGGTACTGCTCCACCACCTGCCTCGCATATCCAAGGAATTCCATTCCCTCCGGCGTAACGGAAACACCACGGTTATTCCGCTTAAAAATTTCAATTCCAATTTCCGTTTCCAGCTCCTTTACCGCTGCGGAAAGACTGGGCTGGGAAATAAATAAAATTCTTGCCGCCTCATTCATGGAATGAGAATCAGCAACCGTAATGACATAAATTAACTGATTAAGTGTCATGTCCATCTCCTCTGTTTTCCCGGTATGAAAACGATCTTCCGACAGTTCTCCCGGTTTTAGTATTCTTCTGCAATCTCGATTTCTTCCTGTTCTGCTTCCACAGAAGTCTGTGCATATGGTGTCCTGTGCAGATAAATCAGCCAGTATCCAAATCCAACAATTCCTGCACCACCCACAATATTACCAAGAGTAACCGGTAAGAGATTCCCCAGAAGGAAGTTTATGAGATTCAGTCCTTCTGCCTCAATTCCATATTGTACCGATGTAAGAAGTGCTGCCGTACCAAAATACATGTCTGCAACACTGTGTTCAAATCCACACATGACAAAAACCATGATTGGCCAGAAACTGGTAATGAGTTTCCCCGGTACATTTTTGGACGCAAACGCCATCCAGACTGCAATGCACACTAAAATATTGCACAGAATGCCACGGATAAATCCCTCCATAAACGTCAGGTTACATCTTGATGCACCGGCTGCCACAATACTCCGTGCCAGCTGCCCTTCAAATAACTCCGGTGTTCCCCCATAAACCACACAGGCTGCCACAAAAACGGCTCCGATAAAATTGCCAAGGAAAACAAAGAACCAGTTCTTAAGCATCCTTCTTACAGTCACTTTTTTTTCCAGAACCGATATGATAATCAGAGTATTTCCCGTAAAAAGCTCACTGCCTGCAATCAGGACCATCGCCATGCCTGCCGGAAATACACATGCCCCAACCAGCTTTGCAACCGAGAGAACCGGTATGGTACTGGATGCTGCTGTCGATGCGATTCCAGCAAATCCAATAAAAATTCCAGCAAAAATCCCCAGAATCACCATCTTAAAAGCGGACAAATTCGATTTATGAATCCCTATCTCCACATAATTTCTTGCAATTTCCAACGGTGAATGCATAAAATACCTCCAAATATATTGTGTCTTGAAACTGTCATTATCATAATCATATCATTTCTCGTTCGATACTTCAAAACTTTTATGAAAAAAAACAAAAAAAGAGGGCCTCTTCCAAAGCCATAAAATGACTTGAAGAATTCCCTCTGAAATTTTGTAATCCTGTTACTCCGCTGCTTCGATTTTATCTTCCTCTGCGACGATTGCTTCAAATTCTTCAATTGGCATTGGCTTATAATAGTAATATCCCTGTGCCAGCGTACAGCCTACCTCACGAAGCAGCCGGACATGATTTTCCGTTTCAACACCCTCTGCAATGACCATAACATTCATGCGATGTGCCATGTTAACAATCGCTTCAATGATACCGGTTCCCTTATTTACACTTCCTTCGTCCATCTTCAGGAAATTCATGTCAATCTTAAGAACGTCCACATTAATATCCTTTAACATGTTAAGCGATGAATATCCGCTTCCAAAATCATCCATGGACACCTTAAATCCTGCACCACGCAAATCATTAATGATACTCTTAACTCTATCATATTCCTCCACATAGGCGCTTTCTGTAATCTCAATCTCTATTAACTTCTTTGGTAACCGATACTTTTCTGCCAGACCTTCAAAACATTCCACCACATTCATGGTATAAATATCCACCCTGGAAAGATTCACGGATACCGTAACTGCCTTATGCCCCGCATCCAGCCATCTGCGAAGATTCTGGCATACCGCCTCCCATATGTAAAAATCCAGCTTACCAATCAATCCATTTCTTTCCAGAATCGGAATAAACCGTCCTGGTGAAATGATTCCTTTTTCCGGATGTATCCAGCGCACCAGAGATTCCGCCCCAATAATCTTCCCGGTAACAATATTGTACTTTGGCTGAAGATAAAAAGTAAATTCCTTATTTTTTAATGCAACCTGCACATCCCGGATAACACGATGCTCATCCGCCAGCCGCTCATGCATTTCATTCTGATAATAGACAATCCGGTTGGCATAATTTCCTTTAATGGAAGAAAGTGCTATCACCGCACGGTCATACATGGCAGAAGCCGGCATGGTTCTGTCTTCAATGACATATACTCCTATTGCCGGGAAAAATCCTACATTTTCTTCCACACTCCGCACATAATCAATGACCTTTTCCTGAATCTCCACCAGGTATTCATGACAATTCGGCAGAAGGACCGCAAAGTCATCGGCAAATAAATATCCCGATACTCCGGAATATTTCTCAGTCATTTCCACGAGAACTTTCTCAATATGTGACAGGAATTTGTCTCCGGCTAAAATGCCATACCACTCATTAAACAGTTTAAAATGTTCAATATCAATAGCCACCATGCAATATCCTGCTTCCGTTCCCGCATCCTTCAAAAATGCCTCTGCCTTGCTAAAAAATGTCTGATAATTTCCTGTCAGCATGTCCTTCTCCTTTCCGGAATCCAGTTCCAATTTCTTCCTAAATCTGTTATAATTATAACACATTATTTCCAGAAAAGATATTCCATTTCAAAAAATATTTCAGAAACATGAAATAAAGGAACTGTCGCTTTAACGAATAGAAATTAATTTGCTCCTATATGTAATAATCTGTATTGAAGATGCTTTGGCTTACTGATTTTTGTTTCCAAAGTGTTGCCATCTAGATAATACAAATTTTATTCATCTTACAAATTCAATATATCCCCAAGCCAAATATCTTCTCCATTTCTCGCACTACTGGTGCGAGTTCTATAATTTAACCAACTTTTCATTCCTTATCCCCCTGATTTATATTAAATCATCGAATAAATATTGACACTACACTCCTGTCATTCTATTTAAAATATAACTATTTGATAATAAATGTTTTACTTTTTCCTTTTAACAGACATATGCATCACTTTTTTCCTACTAATTTTTCAATATCATTAATAAAGAACGATAACATATCTCCTTTTCCTAATTTCTTGCACTGTCCAACATCTTTTCTAATCTCATATATTATGTCTTCTAACAATAAAAGATTTTCCGGATTAGGTTGCCCCATTGATGCCTTTCTATATTTCAACCATTTTTTGACTACTTTGTTAGATCCCCATAATGTTAATCCTTTAGAAAACTCTGACACCATTCTGCTCATCTCTGATTCCGTCATGCGCTCATTTAATGGTTTTTTCGTATCCTCCATAATAGCGTAAACCATGCTTATAAACTGTTCATATGGTATTTCCCTTTTATCATATAAATACTTTTTTACATTATATCGATAATCAATAACTTTAGCTATTACAGAAGTAAAAACAACACCAATTATAGATACCGTACCTGTTATCATTGCTACAATAATAACCTTATCTGTTGTACTTACAAACTTTTTTAAGAAAATAACTATTTGTTCAATCCCTTTTCCAAAACTAGAAAAGACAAACCATATTAGCCATACAATTATAAGCACAATCAGTGCTAACAAAATCAAACCTATCAAAAAATTAATTCTAGGATGTCTCTGTGAAAATGGCAATCTTTCCTTTGTTTTTGTTGAATCTTTTTTTCTATTTTTCATGTATCTTCCCCAATCAATATTTCATTACTATAAATCAATTTTATTTCCATTGGCAACAATTACTGCCATAAAAGAATTACCTTTATAAATACAACAGGCAACCATATAGATTACCTGCCATATAAAATAATCAGTATTAAATTAAAATTATTCTTGAATCATCTTCTTAACACTCTGTCTTAAATAAACTTCGCAAAAAAAGCTGGCATATTTTCAGCAGTTACCGGCAATGGGTCATTATTAGCACAAATTCTTGTATAATAATTATTATCATACATTATTGCACCATTATCATTTTCAATTCTGATAATAATTACTGATTTCCCATGATAATCAACTAAACGAATCTTACTACCAATCTGTCTCCTGTAATGTTCCGTCAATGGTTGTTTTTCTAAAATAGACTTGATCATCGCAAAATACTTATCAGCATTTCCCTTATAGTATTCATTAATCTCTCCGTCCAGACCACTAATAAAGAAACTTCCCACTCTAACACTTGATGTTCCGTATTTTTCTGATATCTTTCTCTCATCATCTACATTATCTGCAACACCCAATATAACATATCCAACAGCACCTTTTTCCGTATTTCCCATAGCTGTTAATGTCTTAAATATCTTATTGATTAATTTCTCATTCAATTCTCCAGTTACTAAATCATGAATACCTTGTTTAAAATCATATTGACTATTTTCTGTTTTTGACTGTCCTAACAAAGTTTCCAACTCCGTCGTATATGAATAATACATTGGATCATTTTCATTTCGTTTAACAGTATATTCTTCTAAAACCGCTGCAGTAGCTGTAACCAACTCATTCTTTTCTTTTCCTGACCAAGCACCACCTCCACCAGAAATGTTAATTGTCCTTGAACTAATCTTTTCTAACTGTGCATAAAACTTATCATAATCGACTATTTTTCTTTCGCCAACAATTAGCAAATTATATAATGCTAAAAACAATACCTGAAAATAACGCGGTCCTTTATACACTCTTTTATTGACAATGTGTTCTATGATTGTCGTGTCTCTATTGTAGAATATTTTTCTTATTTCATCATAAATATACAAAAATTGTTGTTTCACTTTTTCAGGAGGATTAGTTTCTAATGCTTGCTCAATTCTTCTATCGCTGACATCCACATCCTCTGATTTAAATCCATAATAACTGTCCAATGTACTTAAACGTGATGGTGGAATCGGTTTAATTGTCATTCCTGCTATCAAGTCGGCGATAACTTCTTCATCCATTGACTGTCTAAGGTCTTCTTTTGTTATTATATTTTCCCTTACCCAAAATACTCCTGCTGGATCAATTCCTTTCCCATTAATATCTTTACCTATACTAATTTCATTTATCTGTGGCAAAAGAAGAATATCTTCATGCGAAACATCTCCTCTAATAACTGTAGACAATTGCCTTACTAACTGCGCAAATTCACCTATTGCACCTGCCTGTCGTATTTCTTGTCTTGATAAATGTTGACCATTTGCATTTATTCTTCTAAACACCTCATCAATTGTTTTTGAATCATTTTCCTCATATATTGAGAATGGTAATTCATAACTTACAAGTTTTACACACTTTTCTCTATCCATTACAGGTTTACGCTGAGTCAAAATATTTGTTTCTTCAAGATTCTTGGTTAACGCTGTAGTTTGCAAATCAAAATATTCTCCCTGTTCGTTAGGAAACGCGTTCTCTATGTAAGAAAAAATAGCATTCAACCTTTGCATGCCATCAATTATTTCATATCTTTCATTTCCTTTATATGTTGCCTTAGAGAAGAGAAATAATGGTATCGGATATCCTTTTACAATAGAATCCACAAAGGCCATTTTCTCTTCTTGTCCCCATACTAATTTACGTTGATATCTACGATTAACTAAAAATGCCTCTCCTCTGTATTCCTCATATGCTCTCTCAATTACTTTTCCACTAATTATAGGTTGCTTTTTCACTTCTTCTTTGCTCCTCTCTTCACATCATTATGTTAACCATCCAACAAACCATTACAAGTATACTAAAGACCTTTCTACACACATAAAATTTATATTATGCATTAGTAGCAATCCCTTTCGCATACGCATAGATCCGCTTCAACATATTTTCATCGGCTTCATCTTTACCTTGAATGAGCTTAGCAAATCCATTATAGGAATTGAAACCTAACAAATATATCGCAATCGCCATCGCAACATCTTCATCATTCTCTCCCACCGAATTTGCTATATTCTTCAACTCTTCCAAAACGGTATCATGAGGAACCACTGATTCACTATTAATTACCACATCGCTAATAACTTTCGGAAGAATCATACACATCTGATAAAAGGCATCCTGCTCCCCGGTAACAAGTGCATAGAACTGGTCTAAGCTAACACGACGAATTCTTCTATGCGAAACTCTTTTCTGATCTACTGTTGTTTCCCATTTGATATTCTGACTTCTTTGTGCAATAGCCTCAACTAAGAAACAGGCGCAATCATCGTCATCCAACAACTGACTTTGCATCTTAATATATGTTTTTCCAGAAGATGCAGAATTCATAGTATTATGCTTGTTTTTCATTTCTACATATACTGTATGTACCACATCACCATCCGGCAATATAATACCATCCGGGTTCTGATAGATTACATCCCAGCCACCTTCCTTACCATTCTCTGGCACTCTGCATTTATCAATATACTGAAATATCCTCTGATGGAAATACCCAATGTCATTATTATTAGATTTATCTCTTTGTCTAAAAATTTCATTGCCCACCATTTCCCTCCATGAGGTCTGGTAAACTGTTTTGTCAAAAATTAATTTAATCGGGTCAACTATGTTCTTATTGAATCTTTTAATATCGAACGATTCTAACTTCTCCCCATACTTCTCTATAGTAGCTGCAACATGCTTTTTAAAGTTATCTTCCGTAATAAAGCTTAATCCCCATGATTTCATATAGCCTTTTTAGTCCTTTCATTTTCTTCAAGCATTTTTAATGAATTGTAAATTTCCTTAGCAACTTCATATGCCAAACTAACTGGTACCGCATTTCCAACTTGTTTATATTGCGATGAAATATTTCCACAAAATTCCCAATCGTCAGGAAACATTTGACACCTTGCATTCTCCCTTACAGTAAAGGGTCTTGCTTCAAGTGGATGGCATCTCTCTGTTTGCTTTTGAGATGGTGATGTTAGTACAGTAAGAGATGGCTCATCTAAACTCATTCTTCGCAAAATTCCGGTTCGCCCGCCTTCCATATTCCAGCAACTCTTCATGTATTCTTTTGCTACTTCAGGATCAATATCTCTCCAATATCCTCCCGGTGGAACAAGTTCAAAAATCTTTCGCTTCTTCTCACCATATGGAACTCCTGGTCCTTCCGGGCAATCTAATAAAACATCTCGCAATACTGGTTTATACTCTTGAGGTTTCGGAAATTTATATTCAGTCTTATCCGCTAAATCATTTCTAATTCCAATTGTGATTAATCGTTCTCTTTTCTGCGGTGCTCCATAATCCCATGCATTCAAAACTTGCTTAACAATTGTATATCCTGCACTGGCAAAAATCTCAAGCATTGTAGCATATGTCTTTCCTTTATCGTGTGTCAGTAAACCTCTTACATTCTCAAAAAGAAATATCTTGGGTTGTAACTTTTCTAAAAACAGTGCATAGTGATAAAATAATGTTCCTCTTGCATCCTCAAGTCCAAGTCTCTTCCCGGCATAAGAAAATGCTTGACACGGTGCTCCTCCTGATAATAAATCCAATTTTCCCGACTTAATCCCGAAATATGCTTCTAAGTCCAATGCTGAAATATTAGCAATATCGTCATGGATAACATTCCAATTCGGACGATTCTTCTTTAAAGTGTCTGCCGCATCTTTATCAAATTCAATTAATCCAATCGTATTGAATCCTGCCTTTTCAATTCCTAATGCCAGTCCACCGGCTCCTGCAAATAATTCTATAGATGTATACATTTTCTCTTCCTATCTTTCCATTTTATATATGCTACGATGCACTAACTTCTTCAACCAATTCCATAATATCATCAAGCTGACAATCGAGTACCTTACAAATCTTACATAATGCTTCTGTAGAAACATTTTCATTCTTACCCATTTTCGCAATCACATTTGTAGTTACTCCTGACTTTTCTCTCAGTTGTGATTTGCTCATATTTAGGTCAATCAGTAACTTCCATAGTTTATTATAATTTACTTTCATAGCTTTGCCTTTCCAATAAATATTCACATTACCATCACAAAAATTATAACAAATATGCTTGAATTATTCAATTCAATTTTGACTTTTTCAATATATTCATGTTCAATTTTTTATTAAAAAAGAGTTGCACACTAATTACTTAGTGCGACAACCCCTTAAATCCGCCGGTCTAACACATTTAGAATTTCAATAGCTGCCTTTTTCTTCTCCGGACTCAATTTCGTATAAATCATCAAAACATCTTTCTGATCCTTTGTCAGACTATTTTCTTCCTCGTTACCATTGAAAAATTCCGCCATGGTAATTCCCATTGCATCACAAATCTTCTTAACCGAAACAAATGATGGAATCGTACACCGGTTCATCATGTTATGTAAGGTAGAATGTGGGATACCACTTTCTACCGCTAGCCGGTAATTACTCCATCCACGTTCCGCACAAAGCTGTTTAATCCGTTCCAGTACAAAATCTTCTTCCATAGTATACCCCATTTTCGAAATAAGATAGTACCATTGTACAAGTCAGTCCTTTGATTAAACAGTTTTTATAATGGGTAATAGTTTGTTTCCAAAAATGGAAGTATATTCCAGCAGTCAATCCCCCTCAATCATCCGATATCCCACTCCCACCTCTGTAAAAATATATTTCGGCTGTGCCGGATTTTCTTCAATTTTGCGCCGGATGTTTGCCATGTTGACCCTAAGAATCTGATTATCCGTTTTCATGTTCGGTCCCCAGATTTCCTCGATGATATAATCATATGT
>CAMEUH010000026.1 GCA_945938055.1 uncultured Eubacteriaceae bacterium
ATCTGACTATTCATTAACTGCAGAATTTTGTTACAGATAGGAAGTCCTAATCCAGTTCCCTGTATTTTGGACTGACTGGAACCACTTTGTACAAATGCTTCAAAGATTTTTTGCTGATCCTGTAATGGAATTCCGATTCCGGTATCTTTAATGGAAAAATACACAAATGATACATCATCTGAGGATATTGTTTCTAAAATGGTTAACGTGATCGTTCCACCGGAAGGTGTAAACTTAAAGGCATTGGAGAGCAGATTCATGAGTACCTGCTGCAGGCGCAGAGAATCTCCAAGAAATGTATCATGGTGGATGGAGATATCCTTTATGAAAGTCAGGTGACGGCGCTCTGCTTCCGTATTCATCATGTATTCCAGATCATTTATCAGAGCTTTCATGGAAAAAGATTCATTTGTAATGTCCATCATCCCGTTTTCAATTCGGCTCATGTCCAAAATATCATTAATTAATTCGAGAAGATAGTGAGAGGACGCATGTATTTTTTGCAGGTTATCCTGAATATTATGCGGAACATTTTCCATGTGGATGGTTAAATCGGTAAGTCCCACAATTGCATTCATGGGTGTACGGATTTCATGACTCATGCGGGAAAGAAAATCTCCTTTTGCCCGATTTTCAGCACGCTCCTTGGCGAGATGGCTGGACATTGTGGCAGTACGAATCTTAGAACGTGCAATTAAAATGACAATGATTACGATGCATGAGAGGAAAAAGGTGATGATAAATATAAACAGGAATGGTTTTTCGTAAATTAAGCCGGTAATGGTGTACTTACTGCTTCCGATGGAAATCATGTTATTATTTATGATGATATTCCTTTCATTCTCCGTCAGGTGGCTGATGGATTTATTTAATATAGTAAGCAGATTCGTATTCGCCGAGCGTGAAATGGCAAAACAGATATTGCTGTTATTATTGATGATGGAGGTGGGAACCACATTATAGTACCGGTAGTGCTGCGTCTGCGCTTCAAGCCAGGAGGAAAGACCGTATAGAATATCTGCTTTTCCGTGATCAACGGCAGTTAAAGCATCCAGAATATTATCAAAATAAATAATTTTTGAAGCATTAATTTCTTTTGGGAGTTTTTGACCTTCAATCAGGGCGCATACCAGGTCATCATCCGGATATTGGGAGAATTTATTCCGCAAAATAATGCTGTCCATAACAGCATATGGATTGGATAATACCAGGGACATTTCGGCGGATTCTTCCTCAGCTCCCAGAAAAAATCCAAGAATATCTGCATCCCCCTGTTGTACAAGACTTACGGCCTCCATATAGCTATCGGTAAAATGATAGGTAAAGTCGAGACCGGTGTAAGAAGAGATTTCTTTCAGCATGTCCGGAACAATACCATCATGAAGCTGGTTTGGGGCGTTAATGCACATCATGGGATGCCAGCTTTTGGGAATGGCAACAGAAACAGTTTTCTTTTCCTTAATGTAATCCAGTTCTTCCTGGGATAACTGAGTATCACCAGCGGTAACAGACGGAAAATTTGCATCATAAACCTGGTGGGCAAAATGAGGATTGGAATCCAGGATTTTTTCCAGTGCCATGTTGAGCCCATCTAATATTTCCTGATTATCTTTTCCGGTCACAATATAGTGAGGCTGGGATTCAAAGGTAGCTACGATTTTGTATGGTGATGAGGCATCAATGGAAGTCTTTAGCATTAAATCAATTTTACCAGATTCCAGATAGGAACGGATGGTACTGTCACAATCTGATTGTCTTGGGGAAAAGTACTGTAAGGAACAGGATAGCCCATTTGTCTCGAGAAATTCGTTAAGACGGCGGATATTTTCCGTGTCATCTGCAATAACACCAATGGTTGAACCATTCAGGGAAAGTAAGTCATAGCTTTTTAAGGAAGAATTATCTGCAAGAGCAAGGAGAAAAACCTTGCTGTAACCAGAATTAAATTTAGGATATGCATAATATTTCTCCAGTTCGGGAAAACGATAAATTCCTCCCACAAGGTCAAAATCCCCGTTAGCAATTCCTCTTGGAATCTGCTCAGGAGAAACTTCTATGTATTCGTATTTCCAATTGGTATATTTTGCAATTTCATTCAGATAATCCACAACGAGACCGGTATGACTACCATCTTCGGCAGTCTGACTATAACCGGTTGACTGTGGAAATGCAACCTTTAAAATGCGTGCGTTACTTTCTTCGTCTTTTTCTGTTGCCACAACCGGATTGTGGAAAAAGCCTAAAAGAATCATGAAAGTGAGAAGGAAAAGAAGAATTATTTTTGGAATCTTGCGTGGTATTTTCATGTGGGAAAATCCTCCTTTTGTAATATGGTGTCATTATATCATAAGCAGAATTTAATTGAATAGGAGTGAAATTTAGCTTTTTTTGTCGAAAAATGAGAGATTCTTTGTTATAATAATGTCATTATGATAGAGTGAAGTTTAAGCAGAGGTGACGTGTAAAATGGATGAATTAAGACTACGGCCTTATAAACGTTGTGATGCCAATAAGATTGCAGGATGGATAACGAATGAAAAATCTTTCTACCAATGGTCGGCAGACCGACTGAATGATTTTCCGCTGACACCGGAACGACTCAATGAATATTATGATGAGTATCAAGAGGACGAACGCTTTTTTCAAATGACGGCAGTAGATGATTCCGGCATGGCAGCAGCACACATGATGATGCGATATCCTGAAGAAGGACAGGAAGTTCTCCGTTTTGGCTTTATCGTGGTGAATGACCAGTTGCGTGGAAAGGGATATGGCAAAAAGTTTTTAAAACTTGCATTGGAGTATGCATTTAACATATTGAAAGTAAAGAAAGTTACACTTGGCGTATTTGCCAATAATCCTGGAGCAAGGCATTGCTATGAAGCGGTTGGCTTTCTGGAAGCAAAAGAAAACAGCAGGAATTTTTACAGGATTATGGATGAAGATTGGGAATGTATTGAAATGGAGTTTACCAGGGAACAATGGATGATGCAGTAAAGAAATGGAAGCTAGAAATCTGTCCACATGAGGCAGTCTGCGGCGGATGCTGTTATCAAAAGATATCTTATGAAAAACAGTTAAAGATAAAGCAGCAGACCGTGGAAAAGCTTCTTTCCCAAATGGGAAAGGTAGAAAAAATCAAAGGTGCGGTGAATCCGTATTTTTATCGGAATAAGGTACATGGCGTTTTTGGATGTGACAAGAAGGGTAATGTATATACCGGAATTTACCAAGAAGGAACACACCGGATTGTGCCGGTTGATAAATGTCTGATTGAGGATGAAAGAGCCGGAAAAATCATGAATACCCTGTGCCGGCTGGTACGGTCATTTAAATTTCAGGTCTATGATGAAGACCGGGGAACGGGACTTTTTCGCCATGTACTGATTCGTACCGGGCACATGACAGGTGAAATCATGGTAGTTCTGGTACTTGCAAGTCCTATCCTGCCGTCCAGAAATAATTTTATCCGGGAGCTGAAACGTCTTCATCCGGAAATCACAACGATTGTTCTGAATGTAAATAATAAGAAAACAAGTATGGTACTTGGGGAAAAGAACATTACGGCTTTTGGAAGGGGATATATTGAAGATGTATTATGCGGACTGCGTTTTCGGATTTCACCGTCTTCCTTTTATCAGATTAATCCTGAACAGACGGAAGTGCTGTATCAGATTGCAGTGGATTTTGCCGGACTGACAGGAAAAGAACGGGTTCTGGATGCTTATTGCGGAATTGGAACCATAGGAATGACGGCAGCAGGAAACGCGAAGGAGGTCATTGGTATTGAACTGAACCGTGATGCCGTCCGTGATGCCGTGGCCAATGCTTCTCTGAATGGTATCCGGAATATCCGTTTTGTTAATGAAGATGCCGGTAAATTCATGATACAGATGGCGGCCCGCAGGGAAAAGGCAGATGTGGTTCTGATGGATCCACCAAGAAGTGGAAGTACAAAAGAATTCATCGACTCCGTAAAGGTGCTGAATCCCAAAAGAGTGGTCTATGTGTCTTGTAACCCGGAAACACTTGCACGGGATTTGAAACAGTTTATTAAGAATGGGTATTTTGTGAAAAAAATCCAGCCGGTAGATATGTTTCCGTTTACGGGGCATGTGGAGTGCGTATGTCTTCTGGCGAAATAAACAGATGTTTATTTCGATTAGTAGAAATGTTGTTGTTTCAGAAAGGTGATGGTTATGATGACGGAATTAACTTATAGGGTAGAAGATAATGGCATTTTCGCCAGTAATTCAGAGGGTACTGTTTTAGCAGAGATTACATTTTCTAAAGAAGATGATGCTTATTGCATTCATCATACTTTTGTGGATGATTCTCTGCGTGGAATGGGAATTGCGGGAATATTGGTGCAGAAAGCCGTAGATGAAATACAAAGGCGCGGATACCGGGTCACAGCAACCTGTTCCTATGCGGTGCGCTGGCTGGCGAAACATCCGGGAGTTATGTAGAAGATAGGTTGTTGAGGTGACAAAATATAATTATATATAAGGACAATATGGCAAAACTGAAAGAAGCAGGTTATAACAAAAATCGGATCAGGAATGAAAAAATTATTTTGTAAATCACACTTTAGAGATTACGAACAGGAAAGATTGATTGTGTAGTTGTGAAATAGATGATTGCGAATTTGACAATCGTAACTATATATTGTACTATGAAAAAAACAATATGGTTGCTTCTTTTAATTAATAGTTTTATTGTAGGAATTCAAAAGATAGGGGGAGAAGAAATTGTTGAAAATTGGAATATGTGATGATGAAAAAGTCTTTTGTAATATTGCAAAAGAAGCATGCGAGAAAGTTGTAAATAAATATCATATTCAATGTGAATTCAAGTTATATAATGCGGGAAATGCAATATTGAATGATAATTATCAGGCAGATATATTAGTTTTAGACGTGGAAATGCCAGGGTTAAATGGGTTTGAGATAGCAGAACAGTATTTAAAGAAAAATCCGAATTCTTATGTTATATTTCTTACAAGTCATATGGAACAGATGAGAGAAGCATTTAAGGTTAGGGCATATCGATATTTATTGAAACCTGTAAATATGGAAGAATTAGAAGAGGCACTTTTAAGAGTAAATAGGGATATTGAAAACTCTCGTTTGATTATTTTGAATAATGGTCAAAAAGAGAATATTATAAAAAAGCGCGATTTATTATATATTGAGTCATTAGGTGATGGGTGTGCAATTCATACTATGGATACATACTACACGTCTGGTAAGACTCTAAAATATTATGAGAGTTTGTTAAATAAAGTTGATTTTTACAAAATTTCAAGAAACTGTATTGTTGCATTTGAGCATATTAAAAGGATTGATAAGGGAAGAGTTTATCTTGATAATGGCGTAGAGTTTGAAGTATCACGCAGGCAAAAAAAGGAATGTAAGGAAGCATTTTTTAATTATATTCGATTAAGGACATATGAGGGATGAAATAATGTATTTGAGTTTAGCTTTTATTGTCGATGTTATTGCAATGATGATTATTATGGCTGGAATAATGGGATTAAGTATTCCAAATAGAACTCTTAATATCTTGAGATATGGATTCTTCCCGTTAGTGTTGATATTTTGTTTATTAGAGAACACACCAATTCGCTTGATGGTGAAACCATGGATTTTTTTTGTGGCGACATTATATGTATTTTTTTTATTTGAAAAAAAGCTGAAATATACTTTTTTAGCAATTGGAATAAATTCCGTAGTTAATGTTGTTATTTTTATTTTTCTGGGTTTAGATACGGAGACAGAATGGGGAAATTTGATTACTGCAATTTTTGCCACAATAGTTATGTGTATTATTGCTATTATTATGAGGAATAGAGACTTAAAAAACATTATACAAAAAATAAATTTTACATATATTATTTTATGTGCAGTTGGATTAGTAGTTATTTCGCTATATTTATTTGATTTGCATATATTGTTGTCGATAGGAGAAATGACAAGTGAACTAAGAAATAAAGTAAAAGTTATTACATATGTGTGTACTTGTTTTGTAATTTTGCTGATAGGGGCGTTTGTTGTCGTTCAAAATATACATAATAGATATAAGGCGAGAACAGAATTGAATCAAGCAATTATGAAAGAACAATATCAATATTATAAAATGATGGTACAAAAAAATGAAGAAACAAAGAAACTGCGTCATGATATGAAAAATCATATTTTTTGTATACAACATTTGTTGTCAGAGAAAAAATTGGATGAACTTCAGGAATATGTGGATAAATTAAATGGAAGTATTTCAAATCTTATTATACAAAATGATACTGGAAGTAACTTGATAAATGCTATTGTAGGTAAGCTTTTGGAAGATTATAAAGAGGTTGTTTTTGAGTGTCGTGGAAAATTTCCAGCAGAACTAAATATATCATTATATGACATGTGCACGATTTTTTATAATTTGCTAAAAAATGCGTTTGAGGGAGCGATTCGATCAAATCGTATGGAAAAAAAAGTTATACTGCATATTAATCTGATTAACAATAATTTAAATATTGAAATAGTAAACTCTATCTCTTCGAAGGTTACTATAAAAAATGGATATATTGAGACAACGAAACAAAATTGTGAATTGCATGGATATGGAATAAAGAATGCCAAAACCACAATAGAAAAACTTGGTGGAGATTTAGAATTATCTTGTACCCATGATACATTTAAAACTAGTATTATTTTGGTTAATATAATCTAAAAATGACCGTTCACCGTCAAAAAGTGACCGCTCAACATAAGTGTATTGTAAAAGATTACAATTAGTTATAAATTAATTGTAATCTTTTATTTTTATAGACTTAGGAGGCGAAGTATGTTTTCAATAACAATATTGGATTGGTTTTGGTGGCTTTGGAATTAGTAGAATGTGGAGAGAAAAATGAGATACACATATATAAAACAACAAGATACAACAGATTGTGCAGCAGCATGTTTGGCGATGGTTTGTCTGCATTATAAAAAAGAGACAACCATTGCTAAGTTACGTGACATAATGGGAACCGACATAAAGGGAACTAATTTAATTGGATTAAGTAAATGTTGTGAAAAATTGGGTTTCATATCCCAAGCTATTCGTGTTGACAAAGAAGGTTTTCACAGTAAATTTACATTGCCTTGCATAGCTAATATACATACAAAAGAAGGGTTAAGACATTTTGTTGTGGTTTTTAAGATAACAGAAAAATATGTAATCATAGGTGATCCTGCTAAGGATTTAATAAAACAGGATATTGAGGAATTCTGGAACTCTTTTACAGGAGTAATGCTTGTGCTGGCTCCTAATGATGAATTTGAAACAGGAAAAGTTAAAGGAGAAAAAATATTTAGCAGATTTGTAAGGCTACTATTGCCACAGAAGAAGCTTTTTATTTATTCGATTCTAGCATCTGTATTATTAACTATATTGGGGATTGTTTCATCGTTATTTAATAAAATATTAATGGATGAAATAATGCCGTATAAATTAGAAAATGCATTGTTAATGGTGTTGATTATATTTGCTGTAATTGCTGTTGTGCAAGTGGTAATTGATTTTGTAAGACAATGGATAATGTTATATTTATCACAAAAAATAGATATTCCATTAATGTTAGGCTATTTTAAACATATTTATAGTTTACCTATGAAGTTTTTTTCTACGAGGAAGACGGGCGACATTATAACAAGATTTTCTGATGCATTTACAATAAAGGACATATTTACCAATGTAGCGTTGACATTAATTATGGATATAACAATGGCACTAGCTACTGGTGTGGTTTTATTCCGGATGAATTTGGGATTGTTTGGAATAATTATTTTTATGACGATAATAAATATGTTACTTGTGTTTATTTTTAAGCATCCATACAAAAAAATTAATGAGGAGCAGATGCAACAGGGAGCCGTTTTGAATTCTCAGATTATTGAAGGGCTGCATGCTGTAGAAACAATAAAAGGAAATTCCAATGAGGAAACAGAATTAGAGAATATAGAAAAAGAATATATTAAGTCTTTACGTATCGGAATGAAAGAAGGTATGCTTTCAAATATTCAGGGAGCAATATCCAGTCTTGCATCTACTGTGGGTAATTTGGCTATGATGTATTGTGGTATAACACAGGTTATTGATAATGAGCTTACACTAGGAAGTTTAATGGCTTTTATTACGCTTTCGGGTTATTTTATGGATCCAATAGGAAGACTTGTAAGTTTACAACTACAGATACAGGAAGCGAACATTTCAATGAAACGTATGGCAGAAATTCTTGACTATGATGCTGAACAATCAGTAAATTCGCAGAGTAATGGAACAGAACCAGCGGATTTGCTTATGCAATCAAAGGATATGGATAATATTTATCAAGAGTTAGAAAGTATTGAAGGTGATATTGAATTTGATAATATAACTTTTAGATATGGAAATAGAAAACCTGCATTAGAGAATGTAAGTTTTACTATTAAAAAAGGTAAAAAGGTTGCGTTAGTTGGAACCAGTGGTAGTGGAAAGTCGACTATAGCGAAGTTGTTGCTTAAGTATTACGAGCCGGAGGAAGGAGAAATTTTAATTGATGGTGTGGATATACAAGAATATAATAATCAATCATTGCGTAGGGCAATTTCTTATGTACCTCAGAATATTGAACTCTTTTCGAAAAGTATATATGACAATATAAGGCTAAGTAAAATGAATGCAACATTAGATGAGGTGAAGGAGGCGGCAAAAGCGGCAGATGCACATGAATTTATTAAAAGATTGCCAATGCAATATTATACATATCTTGAAGAAGCGGGAAATGGATTGAGTGGGGGAGAAAAGCAAAGAATTGCATTAGCGAGAGCGTTTTTGAAAAAAAATAATTTTTACATTTTGGATGAGAGTACAAGTAATCTGGACTTTGGAACAGAAAATATTATTTTTGATATGATTTATAAAAAATTAAAAAATAAGACTATGTTAATAATTGCCCATAGGCTGGCAACGATTAAAAATTGTGATGAAATTATTGTGATGGATAAAGGGAAGATTCTTGAACAGGGGACACATGAAGAATTGATGAAGAGGTGTGGAAGATATTATGAATTATGGGAAATGCAACAAGGAAACTTTAATATATATAGTAAGAAAAAAGGTGACGACTCCCATTCTGTATTGCCACAGGAAAAAGATTTGTTTGAATTTATAGAGGATGTGGAGGAGTATACTTATTTATAAAAAAGTTTTATGGTGATAACCTAGGGTACACATATATTTATATCTGGTTGCAAACAGATAAAGAAACTATAAGGAGGAACGCAATATGGAGATTTGTTATGATGGAGCATTAGTGCTGCCAAGAACTTATGCTGTAATGAATGAAGCAGAAATGATGTATGTAGAAGGAGGGGGATATATTCCACGTGGAGTGGCAGCTGCAACACTTGATTTTTTTGGACTATTATTTTGCCCTTATTTTGCACCTTTAAAATTTGCAGGAAAATCAGCAGCAAAGGCATTGGTAAAGGTTTATTTGCCTAAATTAGCAGGAGCGTTTAGAAAAATTGTTACTTCGGCATTGGGTTTTGGAATTAATGTTTCAACAGGAACATTGGGTAATATACTATTTTCAAATGCTTGGTGTTTGACTTCTGTAGGTGGAATGGTGTCACTTGCCGCAGACATTTTAACGGATGGACGCTGTGATAAAAAAATTAGTTTCTAAGATTAATTAGTATAACCAATCTCAATATTTTTATTATGGATATTGAGATTGGTTTAAATGGAGACTGGGTATGAGTATAGAGTGTTTAGCAAACGATTATATTATTAAAGAACAGAATGATATGTATTATGTGTATAATGAATTATATGAAGAATCATTCAAAGCAATACTAACTTCTTCACTTTTGGGAATGCTTATACCTGAAGCGGAAGATTATTATATTCCAATAGGTATTGAAATAAAAAAAACACAGGAAAAAGTGATAATTGAAAAAAATTTAGATGTTATTGGAAAGTGTGATTTTAGATATTTTATTGCAAGACATCAATATAAAAAGTGGAAAAAGACATATTGTATTATAAAAAATATAATTTTTACATTAAGTTTGTTATTGAATATGTTTTCTATTTTATTATTTTGGAATACAAATTTTAATTGGCTATTAGGACTATGTGTGGTATGTACACTTTTTCTGACATTTGGGGCAATCATTAAATTAGAATTGCATAATAAAAAAAGAAAAAAGTATGAGATGATAGATATTACATTTTGATTATTTTAGCAGAGGTGAGTTTCATGGGGAAAATAGATTTGAAGTACAATAAAACATTAAAGCTTATGAATGTTTTGAGATACAGAATAGATATAACTGATGAAAATATAAATATTGAAGCGCAGATTGAAAAGATGCAATCATACATTAAAATAAAAGGATGTGTGCAGATAGGACCGTTGGTTCAGTATACTAAATTGGTTCTGAATGAAGCTGGTGAAGCTAATATTATATTAGAATTTATGATGCAAAGTAACAATTATATTAACAATGTTAAATCACCCTATATTATGGATTCGGATTTAAGAGTACAGAATTGTATGTATGTGAGATATTGCGGCCCAGAAGAACAATTAAAGTATGCCTATGATAAGATAAACCTTGTTTCATTTGAAGAAGATATATCATTGACTGGGGAAAGCTATACAATATTTGTTGATAAAAATGAAGGGGAAGAAACAATAATTGCTGATGTATTTATGCCAAAGATAGTATAAATTAATTTTAATTAAAGTTTTATTCAATGATGATGAGAGTGGATGAGATGGATAAGCAGATAAAAACAATGTTACAGTTGAAAGACAGTCGACTTTTGTATGAAAAAGAATTGCCGGCCTTTGGATATATGATCATATCTACTATAGCAGTTCTAATTGTAGCAGTTTTGATATGGAGCATATATACGCCGAAGGTGGATGTGATTAAGGCAGAAGGGGTTGTTCAAAGTTCTAATAAGAACTACGTAATGTCACCATTTACTGGAGTGATATTTGATTTAGCTATAGAAGAAGGGATTCTTGTTGAAGAAGGAGACATTTTATTTAAAGTAAAAAGTTCAGATATTGATCTGCAATTAATACAACTGGAAGAACAACAGAAATTATATGAAAACAAGATAGAAAAATATAATAAATTGGTTGAGAGTATCAAAGATAATCAAAACTATTTTGATATATCGAATCCGGATGACGGTCTTTACTATAGTCAGTATGAGGCATATAAGAGTCAGATTGCACAAAATAAAATTGATGTGAGTACATTTGAGATATATGGCTATACAGATGAGCAGATTGAGAATCAGATTGTTATTAATCAGGCCAAAGTAACAGAAATATATCACAATGCAATACAAAATGCAGAAGCCGCAATGCTTGAAGCTAAGACACAATTGGCATCAATTGAAGCACAAAAAAGCGCTCTGAGTGAGGGACAGGAGGAATATGTTGTTATAGCGCCTGCAACAGGTATCATACATATGCTATCTGACTATAAAGAAGGAATGGTGGTACAGGCTGCAAGTGCAGTAGCGAGTATAGCTTCTGCGCAGGATGAATATGTAATTGTTGCATATGTGGAACCACGGGATGCAGTGCGCATACAGGAGGGTAATATTGTGGATATTGCAGTAGATGGTTTGACACAATCAATATATGGGACGGTTAAAGGAGTTGTAAAAAAGATTGATAGTGATATGACAACGTCGCAAAATTCAGGAACGGGAGAAAGCGGAAGTTATTTTAAAGTATATATTGAACCATGGAATACATATATGGTAAGCAAAGAAGGTAATCAGGTGAATTTTTCAAATGGTTTATCGATAGAAGCAAGGATTCAATATGATGAAATTACATATTTTAACTATATGCTAGAAGCACTAGGAGTATTAGTACGATGATTAAAAATAGATTTAAAGAATTAATATATATGTGTATTGCTTGTCATGTAATATTGATAGGGTATTTTGATGTTGATATATGTTATGCAGTAGATGTGGAAGTTACAACTGGAAATGAAACGGAGTATATTTCTCCAATAGAGACAGAAGTTGCAAGTGAGATTGAAAAAGAAAACAGAACAGAGGATGAGTTAGAAATTACACAACAGGTGGAAGGTAGTATAGAGTCAGAAACGATAACTGAAAGGGTTAAAGTTGAAGAATTGGATTTGGGAGATTATCAGGATGTAATGGAGGTAGGAAGTAGGCAGTTGTTGGTTGTTACCGTATTACCTATGGATGCAAACAATTATACTTTGGAATATATCTCGTCAAATACAGAGGTCGCAACAATTAATGGAATGGGGCGAATTACAGCTCACTCAGTAGGAGAAACGATTATAACTGTTGTATGTAATGATATCAAAGAGGAGTTTGAATTAAAAGTAAAGAAGAATTTATCAGATACTGAGTTGAAAATTCCAGTATTAGATATTGAATTATCGAATTATGAATCAACTGTTGCAGTAGGAAAGACACTTAATTTGTCGGCAACGGTCTTACCAGTAAATGCATATGATACAACGGTTGACTTTGAATCGGATAACCTAGAAGTTGCTACAGTTACTTCTTCGGGTGAGGTAAAAGGCATATCAAAGGGTACAGTAAATATTATAATGCATGCGGGAGGTGTTGAAAAGTTAATAACGTTAGAAGTGAAAGTACAAACTGGAATTATAGAATTAAATGAAACATATGTAGTATTAAAACCGGGCGAAACATTTCAAATTGAAGGCATAGTAAAACCTAATGATGCTGATCAGATGTTAAAATATAAGTCAACCAATCCTAATGTGGCAAATGTTTCTGATGATGGAGTTGTAATTGCAAAGGATATTGGAGATACTACAATAATTGTTTCAAATAGTGATATGAATAATACAGTAACCATTATTGTCAATCAAGATGAAATTAAGGAAGAGGAAAAAAATGTACTGAAAGAAGATAAGGAACAGTTTCAAGTGACGAAAGAAGACAAACTTATACAGAAAATAAAGTTACAGGAAGATATTGTAGTCAAAGTTGAGGAATTTCCCATACTGAACAAATCAATATTAAAAGAACTCTATATTAATGAAAAAACACTACGAGTGTGTGGAAATGGATATACTATAATCTTGTGTGGAAAAGATATACAGAATTTTGATAATTCACTCATAACTGAACTGGTATTTACAAAAAGTCATAATGGACAAGAAATGTTTGTTAATGAGGGAAGGGAAATTCCTGGAGAATTTGTTGTTGAATTTGATTCTGTGTATTATAAAGATGTTTATTTATACAATAATATGAAAGAGAAATATGAGAAAATAAATAATGAGTGTTCTAAGGAAGTTCGAATCAAGTCTGCAGGTACATATTTGCTATCTAATACTTCAGTTAAACAATTAGAGACTAATATAACAGTTGTAATTGGCTTGATTATACTTACTGTAATGTCGGCTATTTCATATATTTTAGTTAAAAAGAAATATTGGTTTTGGTAAGAGTGCCATTTCAACGTAGTTTAGTGATGTAAAAAGCTTTTACATATATCCAAAATGGTTGCAAACATGATGGAAAAATTAAGTTTATAGGGAGGACACAAAATGGAAAATAGTGCATTAGTAATGCCAGAAAGGTATGCTATAATGAATGTGGAAGAAATGAATTATGTAGATGGTGGAGGAATAACATTAGCAATGTTGTCTACATTTACTCAAAAAAGTGTATGTATGCAGTGGGCAATTAAATTGGTTGATCGTGGTAATGTAAAAGGAATGTCTTACCAAGGGGTGGCAGAGGAAATATTTGCTCATGCTTATGTATATTACAATTTTTATAAACTGCCATCATTTATAAAGAATAATTCATTTGCACAGTCGGTGTATCGAAGTTCAGCAGATGGAATCAACATTGCAGATAATGGAGATACGTGGGAACGAAGAGCATTTTATTCTTTGGTATGGAATCTAAACTAGAGATAATAATTATATTTCTGGTTAGCAATTGAATTAATTTGGGAGTATATTTATGAAAATTTTAAAGGGAACTTTTGCGTTGCTTCATGCAGTAGTTGCAGTTTTATTTATTGTTGCCGTTTCCTCTGTGAAATATTTTAGTATAGGTACAGTAAGTCGGGCAGCACAAGTTGTTATTTTAATTTTTATCATACCAATATTGGTGGATTGTTTTTTTATAAAGAGCAGTAAAAAGTCTGCTAATAATATTGTTGTACTTATAATGGTTAATGTATTTGTCTTGGCTGGTAGTATTTTCTATCTCGTGTTATTCTGTTTAGGCGGTGGATTGCGGTCATTTACAGGAAATCTCGAAGATTATCTTATATTTGATAAACGTGTTGAAACGATTATTGAAGACGAAAAGTTTGCATTTCCAGATATGATTCCGAAACAGGCATCAGATATTGAATATTATTATGAATATGTACAAACATTCAATGATGAAATCAAAATAAGGCTTTCGGTTTGTTATACGGATATGGAATATCTAAAGGCTGAGCAGGCAAGGGTAACCAAACAGTTTAATATTGTCTCCATAGAGAAAAGTAATGAAATAATCTGCTATTTTATACAAAAATCAGATATTATAAATTTTGTTGCTTTTAATATGGATAAACAAAAGATTACATATGGGTACTATGCATTTGTTGATGAAAATGTAGCGATGCAAAAACTAAATGAGTGAGAAATGTGTAATTGAAACAATGAAAAGCACCAGAAAATTATTCGGGATTTTGACAGAATGTCATAATTTCAATAAAAAGATGGTGCTTTCATCATTTTTTAAACTTTCTGTTGGTACAATCGTATAAAAGTTTTTTTAGACTGGCAAAAAAACAATTTCGGTGGTAAAATAGTTCATTATAGCTATGACAAAATATAATGAAAAGAGCCGAAGCGTTTTTTGATATTACCCTCTGCATCGAAAAGATGACTGACACGGTAAGCCTCAATATTGGCATCGCGTTCTTCGTCAATAGAGAGAATGCCGGTTACATCCTGTTCATAATGCTCATCATCAAAAAGATAAAATTCGTATTTTAAACCGAGCCGTGAAAATAAATAGCGCGGCAAATCGTTGTAGAAAGGTATGGAACGGGTCCAGTTCATGTTGTCGGCATCAATCGGAGAGAGGATGCCATGAATTCTCGCAAAAGGGGTCTTAAAATGCTTCAGAAGGGCAATCATCATTTCTGTTCCATGATGATAGTCTTTATCAGATCCTCCGGTTAAAAAATCACAAATTTTCAGTTCATTTTTGGAAATGGAAAAACGTAACCGTGATACCTCTTCCCCATTTTCATATTCCACGAAAATAGAGGCATCTTCCGGTGAAATGCCATAGGTATGAACAAATGTATGAGAAACCCTGTGCTTGGAATAAGCAGCAGAGGTGTTTGTTACGGTAGTATTCGGTTTTGGCGGATTTTTTCTAAAAATATTTAGGAAACTCATATGCTCTTCCTCCAACTCCATACTAGCATTATTATAAATCAGCTTGGAATAAAAATCTACCATAAAATGATAAAATAGAGTGAAAGGAAGGAAAAAAGAAAATGACACAAAAAGGACTTGTTCTGGAAGGTGGGGGAATGCGCGGGATTTATACGGCAGGAGTGCTGGATGTGTTTATGGAAAACCAGATTCATTTTGACGGAGTCATTGGAGTGTCAGCAGGAGCCGTACATGGATGTTCGTATATTTCCGGACAAAAGGGAAGGAATATCCGATATTATAAGAAATACTGCAGGGATAAACGATTCATGAGCTTTCGGAATATTCTTCTGACCGGGGATATTGCCGGTGAACAGTTCTGTTATCACGAATTACCGGAGAAGCTGGACCCCTATGATTATGATGCATTTAATACATCCGATACAAAATTTTATGTTACCTGCAGCAATCTGGAAACCGGTAAACCGGAATATCTTCAGCTTACCGACATGAAAAAGGAGATTGACCTGATGCGGGCATCAGCATCCCTTCCATATGTCTCAAGGATTGTAAATGCAAACGGAATGAAGCTTCTGGATGGTGGATGTACAGACAGCATTCCGGTTACGGCATTCCGAAAAATGGGATATGAGAAATGTGTTGTGGTACTGACAAGACCGCAGGGATATGTAAAAACGCCGGAAAAAACAGCTCTTGCAAAATTCTTTTATGGGAAATATCCATTATTTATCAAGGCAATGGAGGAACGTCATAATACATATAATGAAACTATTCGGGAAATTGAAAGACTGGAACGGGAAGGAGAAATCTTTGTCATCCGGCCGAGCAGACAGTTGAATATTAAGAGAACAGAGGCCGACCCGGAAAAACTTCAGGAAGTATATGACATTGGAGCCGAAGATGCACAAAATCAGATGAAGCAGCTGGAAGAATGGATGGAGAGATAATCAAGGAAATAAGCAAAAAAATATTTGCTAAAATACAATTTTGTATTATAATGTAAGCGGTCTTATTACAGTTGAGAAAGGAATTGTGAAATGAAAAAGGTAGTTAAGTTTGGTGGAAGCTCCCTTGCCAGTGCAGAACAGTTTAAAAAGGTAGGAAGCATTATTCAGGCAGATGAAAGCAGAAGATATGTAGTGCCATCTGCACCTGGAAAGAGATTTTCCAATGATACCAAGGTAACAGATTTGTTGTATAAATGTTATGATGAGGCTGTTGCAGGAGAGGATGAATATAAAGAGATATTAGAAGAAATTAAGTCCAGATATAATGAAATTATTAAGGGATTAGGTCTTAGGCTTTCCTTAGATGAGGAGTTTGAAGTGATTCACACCAAGTTTCTGGAGCGTGCAGGCAGCGATTATGCGGCATCCAGAGGTGAATACTTAAACGGTATTGTTATGGCAAACTATCTGGGATATGAGTTTATTGATGCGGCAACGGTTATTTTCTTTGATGAAGATGGTAACTTTGATGCAGAAAAGACAGACATGGTGCTCTCCAGGAAACTTTCCGATGTGGAACGTGCAGTTATTCCGGGTTTCTATGGTTCTTATCCAAACGGAACAATCAAGACCTTCTCAAGAGGCGGTTCTGATGTGACGGGTTCGATTGTGGCAAAGGCTGCCAAGGTTGATTTATATGAAAACTGGACAGATGTTTCTGGTTTCCTTACGGCAGACCCACGAATTGTTGAGAATCCGGAACCAATTAAGACGATTACTTATAAGGAATTACGTGAGCTTTCTTACATGGGAGCAACGGTTCTTCATGAAGATGCCATTTTCCCGGTTAGAAAAGAAGGAATTCCGATTAATATTAAAAATACCAATGCTCCGGAAGATGAGGGTACTCTGATTGTTGGTGATACCTGTAGAAAGCCAAAGCATACCATTACCGGTATTGCAGGTAAAAAGGGCTTTACAGCAGTAAATATTGAAAAGGACATGATGAATTCGGAAATCGGTTTTGGACGTAAGGTTTTGCAGGTTTTTGAAGATTGTGGAATTTCCTTTGAACATATGCCATCCGGTATTGATACCATGACAATTTTTGTTCATCAGACAGAGTTTGAGGAAAAAGAACAGAAGGTATTATCCGGAATTAATCGTCTGGCAAAACCAGATTCCATTGACCTTGCAGCGGATCTTGCACTGATTGCAGTTGTAGGAAGGGGAATGAAGTCCAATCATG
>CAMEUH010000027.1 GCA_945938055.1 uncultured Eubacteriaceae bacterium
AACAAAGAACCGGAACTTCTTCCATATGCATGTCTCGGTGTGGCATTTGCATCCATTTTATATTTTATTCTTGCCGCGCTCATTAAGACTTTTGGAATGAAAAAAATTCTCAGATTCTTTCCACCGGTTGTAACCGGTCCCATTATTATTTCCATCGGTCTGACACTTTCCCAGTCTGCCGTTGATAATTGCAGCCAGAACTGGTTTATTGCTCTGATTGCGATTCTGATTGTAGTCATCTGTAATATCTGGGGAAAAGGTATGGTAAAAATCATCCCAATTATGCTGGGTGCCATTGCATCTTATCTTTGTGCCATCTTTTTAAATGAAGTAAACTTTGAAGCAATCAGCAGTGCTCCGCTTATCGGTCTTCCATTCCATTTTGAAGATACGGTTTTTTCCATTTTCAAGGCACCGGATACTTCTCTCATTATTACTGCAATCATTACCATCATGCCGATTGCCATCGCTACCATGATGGAACATATCGGTGATATTGCTGCCATCTCTTCTACCGTAGGACAAAACTATTTTGAAGACCCGGGACTTCACAGAACACTTCTCGGAGATGGTCTTGCCACCCTTTTTGCTTCTCTCTTTGGAGCACCAGCCAACACAACGTACGGCGAAAATACCGGTGTATTAACCCTTTCCAGAGTCTATGATCCTCTGGTAATCCGGATTGCTGCACTTCTTGCAATCTTATTTTCCTTCTCACCAAAATTTGCCGCCATTATCAGTGCCATGCCGGCAGCAACCTGTGGTGGAATTTCCATCGTACTGTACGGAATGATTTCCGCAGTCGGTGTTCGAAATGTAGTGGAAAACAAAGTGGATTTCAGTCAGAGCAGAAACATTATCATTGCTGCCCTGATACTGGTTTTATCCATTGGTATCAAATATAGTGCCGCAGGTGCCATTATCTTTACCGTTGGCAAAATCACCATCAGCTTAAGCGGTCTTGCAGTTGGCGCTTTAGTCGGCATCATTCTGAATGCCATTCTTCCAGAAAACAATAACGAATCGGAGGTTTCAAATCATGAATGATAATAACATGCAAAATGTAACTGTATTGAATCACCCGCTGCTTCAACACAAAATTTCCAAATTAAGGGATGAATCCACCGGAACAAATGAATTCCGCAAACTTGTGGAAGAAATTGCCGTTCTGATGGGGTATGAGGCTTTACGCGATCTTCCTGTGGAAGATGTGGAGGTAAAGACCCCGATTGAAACCTGCATGACTCCCATGATTGCAGGAAAGAAACTTGCCGTCGTTCCAATTCTGCGTGCTGGTCTTGGAATGGTAAACGGAATTCTGACTCTGGTTCCAACTGCCAAGGTCGGACACATTGGTCTCTATCGTGACGAAGAAACCCACGAGCCTCAGGAATACTACTGCAAACTGCCTCATCCCATTGACCAGCGTACCATCGTTGTTGTGGATCCAATGCTGGCAACCGGTGGTTCTGCCGTTGCTGCTGTTGATTTCATTAAGGCACGGGGTGGTAAAAACATTAAATTCATGTGCATCATTGCTGCACCGGACGGCATCAAGCGTCTGATGGAAGCCCATCCTGACATCCAGCTCTACGTTGGACACATTGACCGCTGTCTCAATGAAAACGCCTACATCTGCCCAGGTCTTGGCGATGCCGGCGACCGTATCTTTGGAACAAAGTAAAAAAGTTCTCATCAAAAAAGCCATGTACCTTCTTTCCCAAAAGGAATTTCCGGTACATGGCTTTGTTATTTATAATGGAAAATTTCCCAGTTTTTCAATCAACTGATTCACTTCTTCCTTGCTTTTAACCTGACGTGCTTCCTCCACAATTTTGTGGCGCTCCTCATCCGTCATGCTGGCAAATGCATTCATCGCCTTAATATCATTTACCATGGATAAAGTAAATCCAAGCGGCATGTCATCCATATCATGTTCCATTTTGAATCCTCCTCTCCCTTACCATACTCCCAGCAGTCCGCCGGCCCAGTATATCACTCCCAGAAGCCAGCTGGTAAAAATTCCATATAGAATCACCGGTCCAGCAATGCTAAATATTCTTGCTCCGACACCAAAGACCCATCCTTCTTTCTTAAATTCCATGGCGGGTGCACAAACACTGTTGGCAAAACCGGTAATAGGAACCAGAGCACCTGCCCCACCCCATTTGGCAATATACGGATACACATTCAGACAGGTCAGAATAACACTTAACAAAATCAGAATCACCGTATTCCAGAGTCCCGCTGTTTCTTTATCCATTCCGGTCTGCATCAGCCCATTGATAATCATCTGACCCACGGTACAAATAATTCCTCCGGTAAGAAATGCCTTCAGACAATTTAGTCCGCAGCTATGCTTAGGCGTTACCTTTTTGACATAATCGTTATATTTTTTATTCCGTTCTTTTTCCAATGCATTTTCCTGCTCCACGATAAACCCTCCTTATAATCAACTTCCCAGATAAAATGAAAAGAAATATATCAATCCTCCGATTCCTTTTCCAAGCGCCATCATCAAAATCACATAACCAAAACCTCCCGTGATTTTGGAACGCATGATAAAGACCGGAATGGTCTTAATGATTTCTGCCAGGGCGATTGCAAGACAGCCTGCATAAATTCCGCCCACAAATCCAAAAATAATAAGAGCTGTTATTCCAAAAGGTACTTTTATGTCAAATACGAATAAAATATTGCCAATGGCACCTCCCCAGAGAACACACTCCTCATACAGAAGAATGTTTCCCGCTGTATGGGTATCCTGAGCAATCCGGTTAATGATTCCCAGAGTCGTAATTAATGCATACATTCCTCCGGCAACTAAAACACCCCCGGCAATGCCAATCACCCAGAGTAATGCATCAAAAGCAATCGTACTAAGAAACATCAAATTCCTCCTTCTGTCTGGAGGCACGTTCCACAACTGCATTATCCACATCTGTTTCATAGCTTCTCATCTGAACCTCAACCGGAGTTGGTGTGTCACTCAGCTTCTTTCCTGCAAAATGATTATAAAAAACACCAATTCCAAACGTCAGTCCAATACTATAAGAAAGCTCCAGAATTCCGTTACCCTCTCCATTTAATACCAGGCTGTAAACTTTATCAAAAAGTTCAAGAACTCCCACATCATTGTTATAAGCCATAATGGTAAACATACTTCCTATTAATACAATGACACAGGTTGCCCAGACCTTAGCCATATAAAGAAATCCTTTTTTAGGCGTTTTTTCCCGATATTCAATAATAAAATCCGTCTCCCCGATATTGTTCACTTCCACATTATTACATTCCTTCGTAATGCGCTCAATGACATCCAGAACAGAAAACACATATGTTTTCTTCTTCACATCCGGTATGCTCAGAAGATTTATGGCACGTACCCTTGCCTGAATTCTCTTATCCTCACAAAAAACAGAGGCAACATCTCCTACTACTACCTTCCTCTGATAAACCATGGAATTTCTTTCAAATTTTATATAGATGGTTTCTGACATAAAAAAACCTCCATTCACAACTTAATACTATTGTTGCAAATAAAGGTATTCCTATTCTGGAAATTTTTTCATCAAGACAAAATAAGATTTTGAAGCTTTTCATTTCGAAGATAACGTTTTAGATTTTCCCGGCAGATTTCCCAGATTTTATCTTCCGTGGCTTTATCATGTCCAAAACTTGGTCCCGCAATATGTGGTGTAATCATTACATTTTCCATGTCCCATAAAGAGTTTTCAAAAGGCAGAGGCTCTGTCTTTGTTACATCCAGAACTGCCCCCAGAAGATGTCCCTTCCTTAACGTCCTTTCCAGTGCTCCTGGTTCCACCAGGTTTCCTCTTCCCACATTAACAAATAATGCATCCTTCTTCATGGTGCCAAAGCGTTCATCATTCATGATTCCTGCCGTTTTTGCATTATTAGGAAGACATCCTACAACAATATCCGCCTTTTGAAGTTCCTCATTCAGTTCATCCATGACATGAATTTCATCAAAATGCTCTGCTCTTTTCCGGGTTCTGCGGATTCCGGATACAACCGCGCCAAACGCTTTAAAACGCTTTGCTGTTTCTGTTCCGATATTGCCTGTACCAAGAATCAAAACTCTTTTTCCGCAAATGCACCGTTCACTTCCCATGTCTTTCCACACATGTTTCTCCATGTTCTTCCAATACTGCGGAAAGCGTCGGTACATTGTCAGTACTGCTCCTATCACATATTCCGAAATCACCACGCCAAAAGCTCCTGTTGCATTCGTCAAAAGAACATTTTCCGGAAATCCCGGATAATTCGTATACTTATCCGTACCTGCCCAGGTCATCTGTACCCACTTTAGCATTGGAGCATTCTGAATCCATTCCATTTCCGGTTCACCAATGATAATCTCTGACCGCATGACTTTTTCTTTCTGTATCTCTTTCTCGTCATCACATGCATAAGTAATATGATAGTCCTTTTGAAAATTCTGCTCCAGTTTTCTTTTTTGTTCCTCATCACAAGGTACCAGTATCAGTAATTCCCTCATGCCTTTCTCTTCCTTTCCGTGAAAAGAAAAGCGTTATGCCGTCCGCCACAATGCGGCAACGCATAACGCCTTTGTTTTCGTTTCTGATTTCTTCTTGATATTTCTTTTACTGTGCCTTTTCTACTTCAATAATGGCTTCCTTCTTCATCGGAATTCTGCAATTCTTATTATTACCAAATTCCACGATAACCGTATCATCCGTAATATCAATCACTGTTCCATAAAAGCCGCTACTTGTCAGGATATAATCTCCATTCTCCAAGGAAGACATGAGTTCTTCCTGCTTCTTCTGCTGCTTTTTCTGTGGACGGATTGCCAGAAAATACATCATTGCAATAATAAATACCACATAAATTACAATTGTCATAATCATGGAGCCTGCTCCGCCATTTGCTGCTACTGCTCCTTCTGTTAATAATATCATGTTTTTTCCTCCTAAACTCATGGTTATTCATAAAACAACCACATTACAATATACTATACCATTTCTTCCTGTCATCTGGCAATACAATATTGTATTAAAATTGTCTTAAATCATCCAGACGCTGTCTCTTAAATTCCGCATACCTTCCCTCATCAATGGCTTCCCGGATTTCTTCCATCAGATGATTATAAAAATACAGGTTATGCAGTACGCAAAGTCGCATTCCCAGCATTTCCTTTGCCTTAAGCAAATGCCTTACATAAGCTCTGGAGTACGTTCTGCACGTCGGACACTGACAACCTTTTTCGATTGGTTCACTATCGGTTTCATATTTTGCATTAAAAAGATTCAGTTTTCCATATCTTGTATAAACATGTCCATGACGACCATTTCGTGACGGATACACGCAGTCAAAGAAATCCACTCCACGGTCAACCGCCTCAAGAATATTTGCAGGCGTTCCGACACCCATAAGATACGTCGGTTTGTTCTGTGGAAGATACGGAACTGTTTCATCCAGAATACGATACATCTCCTCATGGGACTCGCCTACCGCAAGACCACCCAGCGCATAGCCATCCAGTTCCATTTCCGTAATTCTTTTTGCATGTTCAATCCGGATATCCTCAAACGTGCCACCCTGATTAATCCCAAAAAGCATCTGGTTTTTATTAATGGTATCTTCCAGGGAATTCAGACGTTTCATTTCATCCTTGCACCGCCTTAACCATCTTGTGGTTCTGTCCACGGAATTCTGCATGTATTCCCTGGTTGCAGGATGAGGCGGGCACTCGTCAAATGCCATTGCAATGGTGGAAGCAAGATTGGACTGAATCTGCATGCTCTCTTCCGGTCCCATGAAAATCTTCTTTCCGTCAATATGGGAATTAAAATAAACGCCCTCTTCCTTAATCTTTCTGAGCCCTGTCAGTGAAAACACCTGAAATCCACCGGAATCCGTCAAAATCGGCTTATCCCATACCATGAATTTATGAAGTCCACCCATCTGTTTTACAATCTGATCACCCGGTCTGACATGCAGATGATACGTATTCGAAAGTTCCACCTGGGTCCCTATCTCCTGCAAATCCATTGTGGATACCGCACCCTTAATTGCTGCAATAGTTCCTACATTCATGAATACCGGTGTTTCAATCGTCCCATGGACCGTATGAAACCTTCCTCTCTTTGCTCGTCCGTCTAATTTTAATAATTCATACATGAATCTTTCCTAACCTGTTTTCCTTTACTTATTTCTTATAAAAATCCACAATGCTGTCTACTCTTGCCGTCATGTTTGCCATTAATGCATCCACCAGCACAAGTGCTGTCATGGCTTCTACCACAACGACTGCACGCGGAACAATCATCGGATCATGCCGTCCCTTAATGGATACGTCAATCTCCTCGCCGGACTGGTTTACGGTCTTTTGTGATGCTGCAATGGATGGTGTCGGCTTAACTGCCGCACGAAGCACAATATTGCTTCCATCACTGATTCCCCCAAGGATTCCGCCCGCATGATTGGTTTCCTTGACAACCTTTCCGCTTTCCATGCGGAATGCATCATTATTTTCAAATCCTGTAGCCTTTGCTGTCGCAAATCCGGAACCAATTTCAAAACCCTTTACGGCTCCAATGGACATAACTGCCTTTGCAAGATTCGCATCCAGTTTCTCAAAGCACGGGTCACCTGCGCCAACAGGCATCCCCTGAACCACACATTCAATGATACCACCCATGGAATCCATCTGTGCCATCTTTTCCTTTGCATATTCTGCAACCTTCTGGGCCGCCTGTGCATCCGGTATGTAAAAAGGATTCTCACTGCACTGAGCCAGATCCATCTTATCCATGTCAGCCTCAACCGGTCCGATTGCCCTAGAATAGGCATTTACACTTATTCCCATCATGGAAAGCATCTTGATTGCAATGGCCCCTGCCGCTACTCTTCCAATAGTTTCTCTTCCTGAGGAACGACCTCCGCCGCGGTAATCACGGAATCCATACTTCATGTCATAAGTATAATCTGCGTGTCCCGGACGATAATAAGACGCAATCTCAGAATAATCTGCCGAACGTTGTGTTTTATTAAAAACCACCATGGAAATCGGTGTTCCTGTCGTCTTTCCCTCAAAAACGCCGGAAAGAATCTCTACCTCATCCTCTTCTTTTCTCTGAGTTGTATAGCGTGACTGTCCCGGCTTTCTCCGGTCCAGGAACTTCTGAATATCCTCTTCACAAAGCGGAATGCCTGCCGGACACCCATCCACCACAACACCAATTCCCTTTCCATGAGACTCTCCCCATGTGGTTATTTTAAAAATATTGCCAAATGTTGATCCTGCCATTTACTCTCTCCTTAAAACATTTTCCTGATGTACTGTATCATTCCCGGTCCCAGATTTTCCGTAGGCCGTGCCATAAAATCATGCTTTTTATAAAATCCTTCCCTGCCCTTTGCACACATGAGACAAAGCATCATTTCCGTTCCTTCCTCTGTAATGCTCTCCACAAACTCAATCAGCCTGCCAAGAACCTGACTGCCAATTCCGTGTCCCTGTGCTGACGGAAGAATCACCAGATCCTGTACATAACAAACTACTGCACCATCTCCAACAATCCGTCCCATTCCCACCGGCTCTCCGTTTTCATATGCCACCACATTAAAAAGGCAGTTTTTTAACGCCATCTGCGCCTGTTTCTTCGATAGCATCTTCCATCCTACCTGTTTTCTTAAGTACATGTAGGTTTCCATGTCTAACTGATTTTCCTTTAACTCAATCATGTTCATCCACCGTCATTCAGATATTTAGCATTCCAATAATACAATTCGAAATATATTATACCTCAAAAAGAATATTATTTCCACCGTAATTATTTCGTGATATAATATATTACATCATAAGCAGTAGGAGGATTGATTCATGATTGTTGTTGCTACTGACGGAAGCGGTTCCTTTTGTTCCATACAGGATGCCGTCAATTCCATTGAAGTACTTCCTGAAACAATTTTTGTTAAAAAAGGAATTTACCATGAACGGTTAGAGATTCAGAGTCCATTTCTCACCATTGAAGGCGAAGACCCACAAAATACCATTCTCGAATATGACTATTATGCTGAAATGCTGATGAATGAACAAGAAAAACGTGGTACTTTCCGCTCATATACCATGCTGGTTCATACCGACCATTTTACATGCAAAAACATGACCATTGCCAACACCGCCGGATTTGGCAGCAAAGTCGGACAGGCAATCTCTGTTTATGCAGAAGGAGATAAGATTTCTTTCCAAAACTGCAGAATCCTCGGTCATCAGGATACTCTTTTTACCGGTCCCCTTCCGGAAAAGGAATTAAAACCGGGTGGCTTTAAAGGACCAACAGAACATGCCCCACGTAAAATCGGACGCCAGCTCTACCAGGACTGCTACATCGAGGGAGAGGTCGATTTCATTTTTGGAAGCAGCACCGCATATTTTGAAAACTGTGAACTCCATTCCCTGGACCGTGGAACGGATATAAACGGCTTTGTAACTGCCGCATCTTCTTATCCCGGACAACATTATGGCTATGTTTTCCATGACTGCCGTTTTACCAGCAACTGTCCGGATCACACCGTTTATCTTGGACGTCCATGGCGCAATCATGCCAAAACCGTCTTAATAAACTGCTATCTTGGACCTCACATTAAACCAGAAGGCTTTCACGACTGGGACAAACCAGAAGCACACCAGACCATTGATTATGCAGAATACAATTGCAGTGGCCCGGGATACCAGCCAGACAAGCGTGCTTCTTTCGTCCGCCAACTGACTACAGAAGAAGCCCCAGACTATACCTTTGAAAAAGTCTGGGCTACAACTCCTTTGGAGTGCAGATAAAACATCTTTTTGCCGGATTTTGCATTGCATTGTTTACGGCAGGATATGAAAAAGGGAATTCAATGGAGCGCAGACCAGTCTGCATCCCATTGAATCCCCTTTTCCATATCCCATATGTATCCGGCAAAACTATCTACAACATCTGATTATCCGCCATCGCCTTATAATATACTGACAACGGAATAAAGCACTGCCCAAAATTCTTCGTTCCTGCAGAACCGCTAATTACCGTGTCCTCCACAATCCGCTTTGCACCGCCCACACCTGGTGCCGGTTCCTGAATATTCTTCCAGAAAGTTCTTCTTCCATATTCCAGATACTTTGTATCACCGGTAAGTTCATAGCCTATTGTCATTGCCTCAAGAAGCAGTGTATTACCGCCATTGCGCATAAGACTCGGAAGTTCCTTATAATAGAACAGTCCGTTATCCATCAGACAGTTTTCCACAAGATCATCAATGGCATTTAGCATCATTTCCTTTACTTCTTCTTCCGGAAATACACGGTAATAACGCATCAGACTTCCTACTGCAACCGAAATCATGAATCCAACCCGGATAACGGTATTATCCGTGTATGGAGCAAGCCATTCTCCATATTCTCTCGTCCATTCCCTGAAATGTCCAACAATCCATTTACATTTCTTCGTCCACTTCTCATCCCATGTTTCCACATAAAGTGCCACCAGTGTACGAAGTGCCCATCCTGTTTCTCTGGCATTACTTTCACCACTCTTCTGGTACATCGGCGTTTCTAAAAGACGCAGGACATTTTCACCAATTCCCAGTGCCGTCTGAAGTGCTCTTTCATTTCCGGTAAAATGATAACAGTCAAGCAGGCCTTCCACCCATTCATGACTGCACACCATCAGACCTTCCCCGCAGTGTCCCATGGTATGTTCCCACTGGCCGCCAATCCTTAAAGGATCACTACTGTAATGGCACACATCCACATCCATCCAGTGACTTGCTGCAACCGTGGCATAATCATAGAATCGTCTCGTTCCGGTTTTCGCATACATCAGATACATGGCATGTGGATAATCATACTCATTATTCGTCCACACCAGTCTTCCTTTTCCGCGTCCCTGTGCGGTATAGCCTGGGTCCGGTGCGTCTCCCCAGTTCATCATTCCATAGCATCTTGCATGACCGTCTGCTTTTCCAATCAATGAAATTTCCACGTCATAATTCAGCTGTTTTCTATCCACAAAAATATCCGGCATGACACCTGCCTCTTTAAAGCATTCCGGAGCAATATGCGGTCGATCCGGCATTTGATAAATCAGACTCCGGTTATCAATCTCAGCAAGCGGTGTCTTCTGATCATGAAAATGTAATAAAAACCTCTGTTCCCTTGACATTCCGGATGCCATTTCAACACGGTCGACATCCTTTGGAACAAGCATCACATAAATGCCGCTTTCATTTGCCATGACTGCTTTCGTATAATTCTGCTGGGCTTGAAATACAGTTGCACACACACCGCCTTGTTCATCTGTCACATCCGTAAAAAATGTTCCATACAGTACCTCTGCAAAATGCTCATTTGCCTCACTGACCAAAAGTGCAGAATTAACTGTTTCCGATACACAGCATCCATTCTTTCCAATGGTAAATGCCGTCTTGTAATTCGACCTTCCCACACAGGTTCTGATTCCTTCTGTTCCAATCCGCTCCTGAATCATTGAAAGTTCTTTTGTTCCATTTGTGCAGAAAACCGGTCCAAAATTATCCGAATTATCCGTTGGTGCGTCCCCACATCCCGTAGAATCTGCCTTTCCATCCGCCACATTCTGCATAAGCCTCGCATCAAACTGCGCTTGGGCAGACGACTTCACCCCAAAAACAAGCGATTCCACATGGAGCTTCTCATCCGTGGTGTTAATCAGCCGATAGGAAACTTCAATCCAGCTTTTTTCCGAGTAGGCAGTAATCATGCATTCAAAACGAATATCCCTTTTTCCAATACATTTTCCCTGTGCGCATAGAATGACGCAAAGAGGTCCTTCCTCCAAAATATCCCATTTGTCAAATTCTACGCCATACTCTGCTCCATCTGCGGTGAGCACAGGTCCCACGAACTGCTCTGCAAAATATTCCCTGTTTCCATCCGACAAATATTCCAGAAGATTAGAGGAACCATCCTTGACGGTAAATTTTACCGCACCGGTATCCACATGCATTTTTCCGGTATCTTTTTTGATTACAATCCCGGAATACATACTCTTTTTCGGGCTATCCAGTTCACATTCCAGTACTGCCTTACTATTTGCCGGCAAATCTGCCATAAACCGCACAAACAGATAACGGATGGAACCATCCTGATAACGCGACGTAACTTTTTTCTGAACCGGAAGTACCCGTTCCTTATCTAGAATCTGTACTTTATCCAAATCCCAAAGGGAACCTTTTTTTACTGGAATCGCAATGCTGCAATGCTCGGCCGGTCTGTCATAGCGATATAATTTATCAAATCTGATTTCCATTCCCAATCCCTCCACACCATTTCTATTTATATGGAAATATCATATCTCTATTTTTCTGTAATTTCTACAACATAATTCTCTTACTTCCATATAATTACAGAATATTTGTCAAATTATCAATTAAGGATTGTGGCTGGTACATCACATTCTCCCAAATTTCTTCCGAAAGCCGTTCCATGTTTTCTTCGCAATGCTCAATCTCCTTGGAAAACAGATACATCGCCCGAATCTGTTCCTCCAATCCAAAGCTTCCTTTCTGCCCATCCCAGACTGCAACATTCATCTCATGAATTACCACAAGTGCCATTACACACAAAACGGCCCTGGAATAAATGTCTCCATCAAAAATCATCTTCATGAAATACCGGTAAACATAATACACCATCAGATGCTCATATACATATTCCTTCTCCCCATAGAACTCCCGAAATTTCTCATGCTTTTCCTGATACACATCTGTCTGGTTCTTTTCTAGCCACTCCATGGTCATATGAAATAAATCAAGCCACTTCTGATTGACAATTTCAAGCCCATCCAGAAATTTCATGACACCTTTTACGAACTCTCGTGACAGTTCCATCCGGCATCCCTTAATCGCATCAAGAGATTTCTTCAGATACCCTCCATCCGAAAATTTTTCTGAAAGTTTCTGAACCTTTTCTGACATTTTCATTTCATCGCTGTCTTCATCCAGTATATTCTGAAGTCTGGATGCCATCATGATATAAAGTGATGCACGTCCTCCGATGGAAAGTTCCCGATTCTGCAAAATGCCAAACAACACGTCCCTTAAATCCATCAGACTTGTAAACAACACGTCCTTTGTATAATCCGTTCCCTGAATTTCTTCCTCCTTGAACCATTCGCCAAAGCAAATCGGCTTTGAAGAAGAAAAGACCAGTCTTGACACCTCCGGACAGGATAAGGAAAGTCCCATTTCCCTAAGGTCTCCAAATTCCACACCTACCCGCGGATAATTATCACACAGGGAGCAAAGTCCTGCATCTCCCATCTTAATGACCATTTCACATAAATTCTTTTCATTCAGGAATGCACATCTGCCATTTTCATTTAATGCAAAGAAATGCCCGTCCTCCCGCTCCAGAATATTTTTTCTGATACGTTCTCCAAATTCTCCCTCCATGCTCATGAAACGCTGATAAGATGCTTCATCAATCTCAATCATCCATCCCACACAGCAGGTATCCGGGCACCGGCTCCCAGTACAGGAAAATTGGTCAAAATAATGTGGTACTCTGACTTTCATTCGTTATTTGCCCCTCTTCCTTATATTTCCCTAAGTTTATAAAACTTGTCAATCCAGTTTAACATCATCTGGCGAAGTTCCAGATGCTGCTGCCAGTCCTCAGGAATTTTCCCGGCTCCCGCAAGCGCTCCGGAAAGACTTCCGCAAACGAACGCAATGGAACTGCTCTGTCCTTTACAGTTTGCTCCCATGCGCACCGCCTCCTCATAAGATTCTGCCTTCAGCACGCAGTACACCGCCATTGCCAGAACCTCCTCCGCGCTGTTGCCTTCTCCAATCATTCCTACACACTGTTTCCAGTCATCCTGGCATTCTGAAAGATGCAGCGCATAATCCAGTACATCATTCACCTCGTCAATATAAGAATACTGTTTTAATTCCAGCAACGCATTTCTTACTGCCACATCCATGTCTTTTCCATTGAGAATTTCCGCAACAATAAAGGCATATGCCCCTGCTGCCAGATATCCTGTCGGATTTCCATGTGTAATTGCCGCAAGCCTCGCCGCTACTGCAAATGCTGTTTCCGGCTTATCATGCAGAAAAAGTCCTACCGGTGCCACCCGTGTAAGACAACTTGCATCCTTAAACGAATTGAGTGGAAACTCCATCGTTCCCATCTGTCTGCTCTCCAATGCCACAAGGCTCTCTTCACTTGGATTTCTGTTACTGTAGAGCTCCTCATATTCCAGAATCGTTTTTACTCCGATGGAGCTTAATGCCACCGGTTCATGTTCATGCTTATGCATAATATAATCATCCAGCACCAGATTGGTCTGTGTATAATACCATCTTGCATAGGACTGCCACACGCCGCTTGCCTCATAAGACCCAATTCCACGGCTGTTAAAACGGATATATGCCCACATCATTCCATCCATGGTAAATAAGGTCATCTGTGTGTCATCCGATATGAGTGTTTTTCCTGTTTCCTCATCCACATAAGGCTCTGTAATGCCATTCTCAGAAAAACTATTCTCTATTTCAAAGTCCGAAAGTCCCTCCACTGCAAATCCCATGCTGTCTCCAACGGCACCTCCGATAACACATCCAATGTATCGCTCCTTTGCATCCATTTCTCCCGGATTTTTTCTCATGTCCCTCACCTCACTCATTTTTCGACAAATTCTCTCCTTCTTATTGTGAGGATTTTCCCGGAAGATGTCAAGTAAAATGAAAGGATTCTTCTTATGAGATTTTCTCCCTTAACGCTTCTACAATTTCTTTTTCTACTGTCATGTCAAATCCGTCCACACTAACGACATGCTCTTTTGTCACACCATCAACGCTTCCCTGTTCCACTGTTTTTCTAATATACTCTTCCACTTCTTCAAAGGTCACAAATACATCTTCCCCTGTCAGCTTCTGAAGCCATGCCGTAATCCCGTATGCTCCCCAGTTTGACACGGTTGCAATGACTAGATAATCCACTAGGACACGGCACGGAACCAGCTGCAGCTTTTCTGTAATAATCTCTGCCACATTTCCCATGCCTATCTCGTTTCCGCCATCGCCAACGCCAACGGAAGGAATGGTTCCTCTTGTCATTTCAAAAAACAAATCGGTTGGTGCTGTATGCTCTTTGATACTGACACCGCGCATGTTTGCATAATCATCCTGAATATTTTTACCACACCGCTCAATGGAAATCATTCCGACCGGCTGATACTTCATTAAAACATTCCGGCAGAATTCCTCATTGGATGCCATCCGCATGTATACTACCTGAAAATCCTTCATTTCAAAAAATCCACGACAGTATTCATCCGTGAGAATGACAGGGGTATACCCTAGCTTTTTTAATGCCTGTGCCAGCACAACCGTTCCTGCCGGTCCATCGGTTTCTGCATACCCTGCCACATAAAATCCTGTTGTCAGAAAAATATTGCCCTTTTTCCATGACAGAATTTCTTCAGCTGCCATCCTGCAGTATTCTTCCTGCATGTATTCTCTTAAAAGATTCATTCCCCGCTTAGAATGTCTTAATACAATCTCTTCAATCGTTTCCATTTTCTCCTCCAGCCTTATTTCTTCATCGGTGCAATGACAATCCCTTCTGCCTTTAACCGCTCACTGATTTTCTTTACAAATTCCACAGCTTTGACGCCATCACCATGGACACATATGGAATCCGCCTCCACCTCAATTTCCTTTCCGGTAATGGCAGTTACTTTTCCATATTTTACCATGGATATTACACGTTCCATGGCAAGATTCTCATCGGTGATAACTGCACCCTCTTTGGTTCTTGCCACAAGGGAACCGTCTTCTTCATATGCCCGGTCTGCAAAGACTTCCTTTGCTGATTTTAATCCGGTTTTTTGGGCTGCGTCAAGCATTTTACTGCCAGACAAGCCTAAAAGAATCAGATTGGAATCCACCTCGGCAATTCCCTCACACATTGCCATTGCAAGTGCCTCATCTTTGCCTGCCATGTTATACATTGCCCCATGCGGCTTCACATGGGAAAGCACCATCTGGTTTGCCTTACAAAACGCCATTAACGCACCAATCTGATACTGAACCATTGCTTTGACTTCCTTTGGAGCAATATTCATGTTTCTTCGTCCAAATCCAACGAGATCCGGATATCCCGGATGTGCGCCCACACAGACATGATGTTCTTTTGCCATGGCAACCGTTTTTGCCATCACAAGCGGATCAGATGCATGAAATCCACAAGCAACATTTGCCGAAGAAATATAAGAAATTACTTCTTCATCCAGTCCACATTTATAATTTCCAAAGCTTTCACCAAGGTCACAGTTTAAATCAACCTGAATCATATTCCATCCCCTGCTTTCTTTTTTGTTTTCTCCTGATAGGCTTCTAATATTTCAAACTGACATTTTTTATATCCGTAATTAGCATATGTCCCGGTGCATGGGTAATTACAAAATCCGGCTTCACATTCATGACAACCGACTGTGGAGTCACTCCGCACGGCCAGAAGACCGGAACCTCTCCCGGACGAATCGTAACACTGTCTCCAAAATCAGGCTTTTGAATATCCTTAATACCAATGACAGACGGATCTCCGATGTGAACGGGCGCACCATGTACCTTTGGCATTGCCCCGGTAACCAGAACCGATTTTACAATCTGGTCATAGGGAAGAGGCCTCATACTCACTACCATGTTTCCGTAAAACATGCCTGCAGGAATATTCGTAATATACATCGGAACATTGCATCCCTCTTCAATATGACGTACCGGAATGTCCGTTTCCAGAAGCTCCGATTCAAAGGAAAAACTGCAACCAATCAGAAAACTCACAAAATCATCTCTCCAGAACTCGGAGACATCCGTATATTCTCCTGTCATGACTCCATGCTCATAAATGCGGTACTTCGGAATATCCTTTGCAATATCCGCCCCTTTGGCAATATAATGAAGCGTCCTGCTTCCTGCGTCACTCACTTCCAGTATCGGACAGGATTTTGGATTTCTCTGCGTAAAAAGCAGAAAATCATATGCCAGTTCCTTTGGCATGACCACAAGATTTGCCTGTGCATATCCTGCACACATTCCTGCCGTTGGTCCCGTTATTTCTCCCTTCCGAATCAATTCCCGTACCTTTGCCGGGGTTTCCTTTGCATAATCCATCTTTCCTTCACCTTCCATTTTTCTGCGCTTCCTCAATAGAGACCGCTTTAAATCTTACTTTATCCCCAGGCTTTAACTGCACAAGCTTTGGGATATCCCGCCTTATGACTACTGCTATCTTCGCATATCCTCCCGTGGTCTGACGGTCCGACAGAAGAATAATTGGTTTTCCGCTGGACGGAACCTGTATCGCACCCAATGCAATTCCATCCGAAACAATATCAACACCATTCACATTTTCGATTTCCGGTCCCTCAAGCCGAAATCCCATCCGGTCACTATCCACGGAAACCGTATACGTACTTTTATAAAATACCGATTTTCCTGCTTCTGTAAAATAATCATCCTGCGGTCCTTCAATAACACGCAGCAGAACCTCCGAAGAATAATGAACCTTTGGTGCTTTTCGTTTTAGAATTTCTTCCGGGCTCAGAGAACTTCTTCCATGTTTTAATCGGTCTCCACTTTTTAGGGCTCTTCCT
>CAMEUH010000028.1 GCA_945938055.1 uncultured Eubacteriaceae bacterium
CCTGCCATTTGCTTCTTTTGCTGCGATATACCACTCTCTCTTGGTTGGAACATAATCTTCTGGCGGAATCCATCCGATTCCATCCAGATACTCCCCATGAATATAACCATAAATTCCCGTGAAATTCTCATCAATCTGCTGGGTTTCGTGTTCCGCTTCTATCGTCAGATACTGCAGGATTTCATTCGAGGAGGCTCCATTCTCCATCATATAGTTTACCGTATCTGCTGTTACCCACAATACATCCATACTTTTATTCAGGTAGTTTTCAATCATCGCAGCTTCACTCTTCATGTTGCTGACACCAAGCTCTTCAATCCGGATTACGGAACTGTTATAAAAAGAAGAAAAGATATAAGTTATCATAAAAACCAATAAGCAAAAAACCATGATAACTGTAATTAAGAATAGTTTTGAAATCTTATTTTTCATGCTTTTTGTTTCTCCTTCCGTCATGATATCAGCGAATTACCACAAATTTTTTGTGCTTCCAGAACTGTTGCCTGATACAAATTCATGACATTCTTCTGATGTTTCTTGATAAATTCCTTATCTTCATCGTTATCCGATTTCTGAATCCTCTTTCCTGCATCTTCCAGTTCCTTAGCCGCCTTTGAAAGTTTCTCCCCTCCGATGTTTAGTGACGTGGATTTTAACCCATGAACAAAAACCGTATATGTTTTCCAGTCTTCAGCCTGAAGTGCTTCCGTTACATTCGTAACACGCTCATCATAACTGTTACAGAATAATTCAAGCATTTCCTTGTAAAAATCATTGCTGCCGGCACAATACCGAAGCCCCAGTTCGGTATTAATAAGAGGCTCTGTGTCATACATTTCCTGCTGAATGCTGTCATCATCCTGACGTGCTTCTTCCTTCAGGATGCGAACCTTATCCGCAGGAATATATTGCAATAACATACTTTCCAAGTCTGCTCCCTCGATAGGTTTCGATAAATAATCTGAAAAACCTGCCTTTATGTATTCTGCTTTTGCACCTTCAATGGCATTCGCAGTCAATGCAAGAACCGGTGTGGATTTGCATTTGTTTTCCGATTGTTTTAATCTGGCAAGGGTCTCAATGCCATCCATTTCCGGCATCATGTGGTCGAGCAGAATGACATCAAACGATTCCTTTGTTACAATCTCAAGACATTCCTTGCCGCTCATGCATGTTGTAATCTGAATTTTGGTGTTTTTCAAAAGGGCCTTAACAACTGCCAGATTCATCTCATTATCATCCACCACAAGCACTTTTGCATCCGGTGCAATAAAACTTTCTCTGTACTGTCCCTCTTTTTGAGCCTCATCTTCCAATCGCTGCTTGAAATCACCCAGCGGTTTGTCATCCTTTATCTCCTGTGTAAGATAAACCGTAAACACAGAACCCTTTCCGTATTCACTGGAAACCTCCATCCGCCCATTCATTTGTTCCACTAACCGGTGAGTGATGGCCAGTCCAAGTCCCGACCCTTCAATGTTACGGTTTTGTTGCAGATCCAGCCGCTGGAAATCCTCAAACAGCCTATTTAAATCTTCCTCCCTGATACCAATTCCGGTGTCAGCCACCTGCATCTTAAGCGTGAATACATTTTCTTCCCGAATTCCCTCTACAAGAAACTTTACTGCTCCACATTTGGTATACTTCACGGCATTATTTAAAATATTAACAATAATCTGGCGGTTACGGACTCCATCACCGCAAAGTACAGAAGGCAGTTCCTTATCGATTTCTACCTGGAAATCAAGCTGTTTTTGTTTTGCCTTAATCCCTGTCATGTTGACCACATCATTCAGGAAAGCTGCCACGTCATAAGGCGCCGAAACAATCTCCATCTTGCCTGCTTCTATTTTGGAAAAGTCCAGAATGTCATTAATCAGCGATAACAACGTCTTGCTGGCGCTCTGGATATTTACGGCATACTTTCTTATTCCTTCGTCCTTACTCTCCCGCAGAATCATCTCATTCATACCCATAATGGCATTAATCGGTGTACGAATTTCATGAGACATATTCGCAAGAAAATCACTCTTGGCACGATTTGCCTGCTCGGCTACATTTTTTGCCTCTCTAAGCTCATCACTTTCCCTTACTTTTTCTTCCGCGCTAAGCAAATATATCATGCCAACTGCAAACATCAGTATCAATAATCCAAATACCCACAGTATCAGCATTGTAACCGTTGCAATTCCATCCTTCAGCACACTCTCTGGCACGGTACCAACCAAATATATTCCCAGCTGCTTTACTTCCGAGATAAACAGAAAATGTCCGCCTTTTCCATCCTTGTAGTAAACCGTTGCCGCCGTATCAACATTCATTTTCTCTGATAATTCTTCTAATCCATTTTTTATGACATCCAAATCCAGGAACTCTGCCGTGAGAGACTTCGAACCGGAAAAAGGAACAATGACCTGTCCCTCCTTATCAACAATTGCCACTTCGCCCTGACCCTCATAACAGGTGATTTCAAATTTGTGAAGCAAAACACTCTCATCATACAGCTTATATAAAGTATATCTCACATTTTCTTCATCATAAACAGGAGTTGTAAAAAGAATTCCCTGTCCCTCTTTATAACATACGGATGAATTTCCACGAAATGCATTCTGTATTCCCGGAAAATCAGAAAAAATTAATGTTTCTCCCGCCAGAGCTGTTCCATCAAGGCAAAGAAGCCCCATTGTTTCATTCTCATTCTCTTCAATGACAATCTCTAAAATTGCAGCATCCTGCTTTACATCGGCAGGTATCTTTCTTGCAGTATTTTCCAGATTCTCTATCTCCAATTCAAATTGCTTTGCAGAAATAGCTGCCAATGCCTTGGCCTGTTCCGTGACCTGTTTTTCCACATAACTCTGTAGCAGGCTTTTCAGCCTGAAATTCATCAGGACTCCTACACTACTCATGATTAGAATGACAATGATCAGGACTATAATTACCCTGCTTTTTCCATTGAGCCGTTTATTTATCATAGAATTCTATACCCTCTACATACCAGTCAAATTGTTCTAATAAAATCTCATCGCGAATCGTTTGATTTTCCTTACAGCGAAGCTTTCCCTCCGTGTCATAAATCACTCCCGAAAAGACATCCTGCCCTGCTAATATCTGACTTGTCGCTCTATCTACTTCATCTCTTATGTCCTCTGAAACAAGGGCAGAGAAATCAGACAGTTTCACCGCATTTTCTTCCATGCCTACCCAGTATATCTTAATATCCGCTGAGTTTCCTCGCAGATACTGTCTGATAATGGCTTCATAAGTCAATTTCCAGTCTCCCACGACTGCCGTTAAGAACTTGTCCGAACAGTTTTCTAAGCTTTGATGATAACCGATGGAATAGATACCGGCCTTTTCTGCCTCTTCTGCCACATAGGTCTGGTTTTGATGATAAGTAATCACATCCACGCCTGTATTTTCAATGAGATTGTCTGCCTGCTTCCTCTCTTCTTCCTCATTGTCCCATGCATTACTCCATGCCACTGTTACAACTGCTTGTGGATTCACCCGCCGGACACCTAATGTAAAGGCACTGATACCACGATTGACTTCGCTCGTCGGCATAGCTGCCACATAACCAATCTGATTGGTTTCTGTCTTCATTCCCGCTACAATTCCTGCCAGATAACGTGCCTGATACATTCTGGAAAAAAAAGAAGTTACGTTCTCTGCATGATAGTTAAAGGAACTACAATAAAAGGATACCTCCGGATATTTCTGTATGGCATTCGTCGCCTCTTCTGCGTATCCATAGCTTGTCAGGATAATCATCTTACATCCCTGCTTCACAAGGTCTTCGATTGCCGGTTCACATTCCCCTTGAAATTCCTTCACATTTTCCTTGACCAAAAGTCCGACACCCAGTTCTTCACATGCTGCAGATACCCCTTCATAATGCATCCTGTTCCAGCCTTTTTCATCCATGGCCCCCGTTATGATAAATCCTATTTTTTCTTTTTGGGTATCTGTCTTTCCCATGAAAAGTAATACTGCAATGATAACGACCAGCAATATGACAAGTACGATTAATAATACAACTCTTTTTTTCTTATTTCGTTTCATCTGTGACTACCCCTTCTACATACCAGAAAAAATCATTCAGCATGGCTGCATCCGTCATGCTGCGGCCTTCTTTTACCCGCATATTACCCTCATTATCCATAATTGGTCCGTAAAACACATCAAACATTCCACTCATCAGACGCGCCCGTTCTTCTTCCACTTTTTCTGCGATTTGAGGCTTTACATTCTTCGTAAAAGGTGCCAGATCCACAATTCCGGTTTCAACGCCTTCCCAATAATGAACACCCTGGAATTTTCCCTGCAGGCATTCCAAAATTCTCGGCTCATAGAAACATTCCCAGTTCCAGACCGGTGCTGTCAGATATGTATCCGGGAATCTGTCACTATTATCCACATTATATCCTATCGTCCATATCCCATTTTCATCCGCAATTTCCAACGGTGACATGGCATCCGTATGTATGGCAAGCACATCAATATGATGTTCCTCTATCAATTCCGTGGTTGCCCTTGCATTCTCTTCTTCTCCTGTCCAGGAATCACTCCACTTTACATAAACCGTTGCCTGTGGATTTACCAGACGCACCCCCAGAGTAAAAGCATTAATCCCCCTGTTTACCTCTGCGATGGGCAGAGCCGCCACATACCCAATCTCATTAGTCTCTGTCTGCATTCCTGCCACAATTCCGCTCAAGTACCGCATCTGATAGATTCGTCCAAAATAAGTAGCCAGATTATCCCGTTCTTCCACCCCTGTTGCATGAAAGAAATAAACTTCCGGATGCTTTTTTGCACATTCCAGTTCCCATGTTCCATATCCAAAGGAATTGCAAATGATAATTTTACATCCATCTGCGATTAATTCCTCTATCATTTCCATGCAGTTCTCATCCTCCGGAATGTTTTCCTTATATATCACATTCAGGTTCAGTTCCTTTGCACTAATCTCCAGCCCATTATAATGGGATTCTCCCCAACTATGGTCATTAACTGTACCATTCAGGATTACCCCTACTTTAGTTTGCGTCTTTGTGATATCCGTTTCCTGCTGGTAAATACGTATCCAAAATATCCCTGCAACAATCACACAGGCAAATGCAAAGATTGTCAGCAAAATCTTTTTCATTGTTCCTCCCTAAATGAATCCTCCATACAAAAGCAACGAATGGTAATACATTTTTATTTTATTATACCCTGTAAATATAGGAAATGTAAACTAGCAAAAAGGATAGAATGGAAACTTTTTTATCCAGTCTTTCAGAAAGAAACTACTCTGTCAAACTTACCGGTAAAATTCTTCCCATGTGTAACCATAAACACAATCTTATCTTTCATAAGCTCATCGATTGCCAGGCAAATCATCCTTTCACTCTCTGCATCCAATGCAGAAGACGGCTCATCCAGCAAAAGAATTGGTGTATCCTTAAGAAAAGCCCTTGCGATGGCAATCCGCTGACGTTGTCCGCCGGATAAATTACTGCCTCCTGCCGAAATCCTGGTATCATATCCCTGTGGAAGTTTCCGGATAAATTCATCCGCATAAGCAAGCCTTGCAGCCCGTTCTACTTCTATCTCCATACCTTCTTTTGCATGACAGCCCATGAGAATATTTTCCCGTATCGTGCCTTCAAACAAATAACAATTCTGGGGAACATAGGTAATCATGTTTCTCAGCTTTGCAAGTGAGTAAGATTCAATGTCACGTCCAAAAATACGGATTTCCCCGGATGATTTTCCGTAAAGTCCCATGAGTAATCGTAACAGGGTACTTTTCCCGCAGCCGGACTCTCCGGTCAGCAGAATCCTTTCACCATAATCTGCTTCCATGGAAAATTGCTTTAGCACCATCCTGCCTTCCTCATAGGAAAAATTCAGATTCTGTATGATAACCGGAGCTTCTGTCTCTCCCCCGGCATGATTTTCGTTTGTTTCTTCCATGTGTTCTTCTGCTTCCTCCACACCCTCTTCCAGAAAATCAAACACTCTTGCGGCCTTTACAAGGGAAGCAGAAAATGTTGTCAGAGAAGAACCAAACCGCTGTACCATGCCGCTTACGCTCATTTGGAGTGAAACCACTGCCATGACTGTTCCATAATCCATTCTTCCCTGTGACACGAAAACTGCCCCGGCAATCATCGTTCCGAAATTTCCAAGAATTCCTAACAGAAAGGAAATCATCTCCAGCGAGCCGGCTTTTTCTGTCCTTCTTTTTTCTTCCTGCAGCACCATTTCATTTTCCTTTTGGAAATTATCCAATACAATGGATGAGCCACGGTACATTTTCAGCAGTATAAATCCTGACAAAATATCGCTTAACCGCTCGGTCAGCCGGGAGATGCTTCCTTGAATGTTCTTTTCCATTTTCCTAATATTCTGTTGAATCCTCAAGGAAACACGGACCGTAATCACAGAGAACAGAATGGAAATAACCGCAAGAGACGGACTATAGATGATCATTGCCACCACTGCTGCCATTCCATTCACAGCCTTTCCCACTACCCAGTACACATGGGAAAAATAGGAATCCTTCAGGGAATTAGCATCATCATTTAAAATTTTTAGCGCACTGGCACTGTGTGTTTTCTCATAAAAATCCATATTAAGGCGCATCAGCTTCTGAAACAGCTTCATCTTAATATCAAACACGATTTTACGGACAATTTTTATCTGAAAATACCTCAAATATGGCGAAAGAGAGCGAAGTAGCACCAGAATCACACACAGAATGACTGCATTCACAAAGAGTCTTCTGTCTGTATGCTCTACCGCATTAAAAACCAGCTTATTCATGTAGGAATACTGTACTTCCATGACTGCTGACACCAGAAGGGTAAGAACAAAATTTCCCCAATACACTCCCTTATATTTACCAATGTATGAAAAATACCTTTTTAATTCGCCCATGTACTGTCACCTCCTGCTGATACACATTCCTGAAAGTTTGCATAATATCTGCCCTTTTGCTCCATAAGTTCCTGATGGGTACCACGCTCAACAATTTTCCCTTCTTCCATGACAATGATGTCATCATAATCCATGATAGTTGTCAGACGGTGTGCCACGGTAATTACAGTTTTATTTTCTGCGATGCAGCCAATGGTCTGACAGATAAAATCTTCATTGTCCTTATCCAGGGCAGACGTTGGTTCATCCAGCAGAAAAATGTCTGCATCTTTTAGGAATGCCCTTGCCATGCAAATACGCTGTTTCTGTCCGCCGGATAAATTATTTCCCTTCTCCTCCAGAATGGTATCATATCCCTGCGGCATCAACTCAATAAATTCATGACATCCTGCCTTTCTGGCGGCAAGCAAGATTTCTTTTCTTGTGGCATCCGGATTTCCCATGCGGATATTATCAAGAACCGACATGGGAAAAAGCACTGCATCCTGTGAAATCAATGCCATGTCATCCCGCAAAAGTTCCGGACTGACATCCAGGATATCCTCTCCATAGTACAGGATTTTCCCCGTCTCAGTTCCATACTGCCTGCAGAGAAGCTTTATCAGTGTACTCTTACCACTCCCGCTTTTTCCCACAATGGCAGTCCGGCGATGTTTTTTGATGGAAAAATTTAAGTTTTCCAGTATATTTCCTTCTTTTCCCGTATAAGAAAAAGAAACATTCTGAAAGGTAAACACGTTTTCCCCATCTTTTGGTACGGTCAAAATCTTTCCCTGAGTACTCTCTTTTGGAAGATCCATTACGTAAAATACCCTGTTTGCAGAAATCATCGCCATTTGTGTCCGAACTACCAGCTGGTAAGCACTATCCAGAGGATCTATCAGTTTTTTCACGGCACTCAAAGCAGCTACCATCATTCCCAGAGTCATCCATCCCCGAAAAACCATCCATCCGCTGACACACAGAGCAATGGCAACCGGAACTTCACGAATCATCATGGTAAAGGGCTGAATGTTATACTGCCGCAAATCATTTTCATTGGAAATGTCAAAAGTTTCCCTGAGTGCAGCATGGTATTTTTGCTCCATGGCATACTGTAAATTGTAGGATTTAATGACCTCCACCCCGTCAAACGCTTCCTGAATATGATTATTTGTCATGCCAAGTTTTTTCACATATTCTGCCTGTGCAAATTTTACCGGTCCCATCAGGCGGATGCTAAGAGGAACCAGAACCATGAGAGGAAGCAGACACAAAACTGCAAGAATGATATGTAGCCGCATAAGATAGATTGCAAAGACAACCACCATGACCGGAACATACAGACAATCTTTAAAATACGTCTGCATATAGCCCGCAATCACACCGATATCCGATGAAAGTCTTGCCATGATATCACCAAAATTATTTTTCTCCATGAAATCCGGCGTGGCTTCCATCATGTGTTTCACAGCATCCTCTCTCAGATTCTTTAAAATACCGGCGCCAAAAAATCCTGTCATTGTTACGGTCAGATAATTGGATGCCATTCCAATCAAAATCACCACTCCTGCACTTACAATAAGTCCCAGCAGTTCTTCCCGGATTTTTCCGCTTACTGTTACGTCAATGACCTGTTTTAAAAGATCAATCACCCATATTCCTGCCACCGAACAGCCAATACTTGCCACAGCTGCCATCAGGATGTGAAAAGAATACGGTTTTACATATTGGACCAGTCTTTTCATACTGGACATCACCTCCATAATACGTTATACTTTTTACAGTTTAACAAGGTGAAAATATGATAACAATGACATATCTGCATTAATTTTCTATACAATCTGCAAAAAGGAGAAACAGCATGCCACAACAGGACCGCTACAAAGACAGAATCATTCCGTTAGAATTTGATTTTTATGATACTCTTACAAAACTTCCCGTTAAAGAACGGGTTTCCATTGTGCTGATTACCAACGGAAGTGCCACCATTAAAATCAACCAGCACGTAAGTCTCTTAAAATCTCCCTGCGTCATCTGCATGTCGCAGTATGATGCCGTGGATCTGATTCATTCAGAAAATCTCAGTGCCAAATCGTTTCATTTTGACCCATGGTTTATTAAGGCATGTCTTACTTTTGATAATCTGGATGAAGATATTGAAATTGAAGAACAGCATGTCTACAACCGCCGCATGCTTTACATGTTTACGAAACACAAAGACAATTTTCAGGGAATCTTCAATCTGACTCCGCAAAATTATATTCACATTAATGAGTTATTACTGATGATTGGTGCAGAAACCTTTTCCCAGAGTGACGGATTCTGGACCTGTCGGATTCGCCGGATGCTCCTTCAGGTCATTAACTGTATTTATGACATCTACGTGGACCAGCGCAAATTAGGATTTTTTAAGGAGACGGAAATCACGAATCCTGCCACCATCTGCGCAGAATACATTCATACAAATTATAATCAGAACATTACCCTGAAGGAGCTTTGCGATCTGGTAAATTTAAACCGGACCTCACTGAACCAGAAGTTTAAACAGCAGTTTTCCTGCACCTGCATGGAATATCTCATGTATTACCGCTTAAAAATAGCACAGGAGCTTTTATCCAACACAAACATGAGAATCGATGAAATTGCCGAAAACTGCGGTTTTAAATATGATACCTACTTTATACGGCAGTTCACGGAAAAGGTGGGAATTTCACCGGCATCATACCGCAAAAATCCACTTGGATATACGGCATTTGACGGAAGACCGATTCAAAAGCTTATCCAATAACTCTCTCAATAAAATCCGCAGCCATCCGTACGCCACCACATTGTTTGAAATCATCTCCGATTTCCTGTGCTGCCTTCCGGTACTTTTCATCGGAAAGTACTTCCTGGACTGCCTTTCGAATCAGCTTTGCCTTTCCTTTCTTAAGGCGTACTCCTGCTCCCAGTTCTTCCGTCCGGATTGCCACTGCATTTTCCTCGGAATGCTGCGGGAAAAGTACCATCGGAACCCCGTTATAAAGACTTTCTGTTACACTGTTCATTCCACAATGTGTCACGAATACATCAGAATCTGCCAGGACTTCAAGCTGATTCACATATGGCTCCACCGTAAAGGAATCCGGAATTTCTCCCAATGCCGCAATATCCGTATTCCGGCCTGCCGAAATGACGACATTACATTCCATGTCTTTTAGTGCATCAATACATTCCTTATAGAATGCAACATTATTATTTAACACCGTTCCCAATGAAATATACACCTGTGGTCTTTCCTTTTTTTCGCCTCTTGGATATATATTGGCAACCGACGGTCCCACAAACACATACCGGTCAGAGAACGTCTCGACCATCGGCTGAAATTTTCTGGAAGTGTATACAATGGTATTCGTTTCATTATCATTCTGGATAATGGATACAAAATTCTCCGCCGGATATCCATTTTCATTTAAAAGCTTCATCTTTGCCTGAATTCTTGGCATTCCCGTAAACATCCTTACAATTTCGCCCAGTCCCTGCTTCATTAATCTTGCCGTATACTGATTAAATGCCATGGTTGTTGTGGAACAGATAAAAGGGATGTTATATTTTCCTGCAAATAATTTACCCCAGAAGCATACGGAATCCGATACGATACAGTCTGGCTGAAACTCCTTGATTTCTGCTTCCATAATATCACTAAGGGCAAATGTGGTATCCACTACCATTTCAATCAGAGCGGCAAAATCCTTTCCTACCTTCTTATCCAGATTATCCGGTGCCGGTGGCATGTAAGGAGCAATATCCACAAACTCTGCACCTGCATTTTCAATTTTTCCCTGAAATTCCTCTACGGAATAATAACGAACGCGATGACCTCTTTTTACCAGTTCCGTTACAACCGCTATGGTTGGATTGACATGTCCGTGTGCCGGAATATTAAAAAACATTACATTGCTCATCTGAATATCCTCCCTTACTGACTTTTAAAAATTTCTTCTGCATATTTTGCAAAGGTAGCCTTTGGCGGGATGGCAATTCCCCTCTCCACGTCGCCAAGCAGAATTAGCGTATCGCCCGGCTTTATGTCAAAAATCTCCCTTGCCTGCTTCGGTATGACAAACTGACCTTTTTCGCCAACAGTTACCGTCCAAGCATATTTTCCTTCTGGTCCGTTCATGATGTCCGGCCTCCTTATTATTTATTTCCTACGATTTCTGATATTATGTTTTCTTTACAGAATTATGTTTTGTTATACAAATCATACTTATAGACAGGTGTTTTGTCAAGAACTTTTTTTACTTGTATTCTCCCACCTTTTCCCTTACAATATCTAAAAGATAAAAGAACAAGGAAGGTGTTTTCCATGAATCGTATCTGCCATGTTATCGGTGCCGGTGAAATTTGTAAAAACGATATTGCCCAGTTAAAAAACAAATCCACAAATGACCTCCTGATTGCCGCAGATGGAGGAATTCTGCCTCTCCTTGAAGGCGGTATCCTTCCGGATGTCCTGATTGGGGATTTTGATTCCTGTGATGAAAAAAAATTAGTCCTTCCGACCGACATTCCCATCCGCCGTCTAAATCCCATAAAGGATTACACGGACATGCATACCTCCATCCAGCATGGGCTTTCACAAGGTTTTCGCCGTTTTTTTCTGTATGGTGCCACAGGCGGAAGAATTGACCATACGATTGCCAATATCCAGCTTCTTTCCTGGCTTGCCTCCATGGGATGCTCTGCCAGAATGTATGGAACGGATAATCAGTTTGATGTAATCCGTGACAGTGAAATCCGTTTTTCTTCTGCTAAGAGCGGCTTTCTTTCTGTCTTTTCCCTAACGGATGAATCAACCGGTGTTTATGAAACAGGTCTGAAATATCAATTAGAAAATGCAGTCCTCAAAAATACCTATCCGCTTGGTGTCAGTAATGAATTTATTGGAGACGAAAGCTGCATCCGGGTAGGATGCGGAACCCTTCTTGTTATTTCACCCCGGTAGTTTATGATGACGTGCCTCTTCTCCGATTCAGGAAATGACATTTCAAAAAGCCAAAAAAGACCGCTTGATTTCTCAAACGGTCTAGTGTATAATTTACTCAGAAAGGTTTATCGGAATTGATTTTCCGATTGCCCTCAGCAAGAGAATTCTATTTTGAAATAGCATCTGCTTTGGACGGTGGGATGCTATTTCTTTTTGTTATTATGATTATCTATGTAAGACAGCGCAGCAAATACAACAAGTAAAAGTGTAAGCACTTCTAAAATGTTCATACGGCATCACCCTCCTTATATACTAGAGGGCATCTAACATCGGAAAATCACATCCACTTTCTTTTCAATTTTACACTCCAATTATATCATATATAGAACTGATGTTCAATAAAAATCGGTATTTATCCTGATCTTTGCACTTGAATTTTCCATAAAAAATGTTATAATGTCACCATGCAGATATGGTTCATCGGTAGAACGCTAGCTTCCCAAGCTGGAAAGGCGGGTTCGATTCCCGTTATCTGCTCTTTTTTTATCTTTGTCTATCCAATGTCACGTTTTCTAATCCGTTTCCGTTCTATATATGAGTACTCAAAAAACAACAAGCGGGGTGAATGAATGAATTTACGAAAATCCAGCACCGACCGGCTGGAACAGATTTATCGATTATACGAGCAGAAAATGTACTATCTGGCATTTTCTATTTTAAAGGATGCGGGGCTTTCCGAAGATGTTGTTCACGATTCCATTCTGAAAATCATGAACTATCTTCCCGGAATCAAAAAGGTGGATTCTCCACAATGCCGGTCACTGGTCATGAAAATCACAAAAACAACTGCCATTGACCGCTACCGCACTCTCCATAAGGAACTTACGTCTTTTGAAGAGCTTGACGAAGAACATCTCCTTGTGGAGGAAAATGAACTGGAAGACTTTCTTGACGGCATCAATGCCAGCCGGCTGATACAACAGTGTGTGGAAGAAATGCCGGATTCCTTAAAGGAAATCGTCAAGCTGAAATACTACTGTCAGCTCAGCAATCAGGAAATCGCCCAGATTCTTGAAGTTTCGATGGATGTGGTGAGAAAAAGAGATGAGCGCTTAAAGCGTTTTATTAAAGAAAAGGCAGGTGACAATTATGAACCATAAGAAAAACAGTCATTCTCTTCTGGAAGAAATGGGGGAAATTTTCTTCCTGGAAGACATAAACATGCCACACGAGTTTTCGGAAAAATACAATCAGCAAAAAGAAGAATTATTATCTACTCAAAAAAAATTCCCTTCACGGACTTTATTAAACGTTGCTGCCATTTTCATTGGTGTCTTTTGTCTGATTCCGGTAACCGTACTTGGTGCAAAGTTTATGAAGCATTATTTCATAAAACATCAGGATACCGGGAAATATCAGGACGAATATACTTTTGAAAAAAATAGCGAGGCGGATACCCTTCCTTATGTACTTCACGTGAAAGTCGTGACCGATTTTCCTGAGGAATTCGTACGGGAAGAATGGGAAGGAAGTCTCGTCTGGAACACAAGCGATGGTCGTTGCCTGTCCCTTCTGCTCCTTCGTGCAAGAGAAAATAACAAGGTCACTCTCCAGAATGTCACACAGCAGACCGAGCTTACCCTAAACGGCTATGATGCTGTTTATTCCAAACTAAATACTGTTGCACCTTCCAATACCGGAAAACCCTACATCTACAACAAAAACATGCTGATTTTCTTTGAAGACAAAGGATACGTACTGGAAATCTGGGGAAATGATGCCATTAGCGAGGAGGAATTCTTAACACTTTCCGGACAGGTCCATCTTGTGGAAACAACCTATGAAGAGGCAGACATACCGGGAGCAGTATACAAGACTGAAGATTCCACCAGTTCCGGTACCGATACGTCCAATCCGGATACCAGTCCGGCGCCAATAACGATACAGATGAACGAAACCTTTGAAGTAGTCTTTCCGGATTACAATACCAATACTACCGGCTTTTCTTCCACAAAGGTGCCAATGAAAATCACAGATGCCAGAGTTGTAAATACCACGACAGAACTAAAGGATGGTTACTTCGTGGGAGTCGGAGCCAATAACCCACTAATCAGCCCTGATGGAACACTTTCCTCCTATTCCCGTTCACTGGTCAAATCCGGTGATGGCATCAACACCCTGGATGAAGTCATGGAAACAGAGACCGTTACCCCGAAAATCATTGTCATAACCTGTGAACTACAAAATCCGACTGACCGGGAAATGGCACTTTCTTTTTCCACAACAATGAGACGCATATCCAAAGCAGAAACAGATAACCTTTCACTTGGATATCATTACGTACGGGATGATTATTATCTGCAGCCTACTGTTTTCTGGATGGATTCCATCACCCGGGTTCCAGATGAAAAAATGGAAAATGTATACCAGAACATGCTGTATCTTCCGGCACAGGAATCCAGAACCATAAATCTTGCATTTGCAATTGATTCTGATTTGATGGAGAATGTGTCTCTCCTGATTGACCCATATACCGGAAACGATAGCTTTATTATTCCAATTGACGGCCTCGATGGTATTTGAATTTTTCATTGCAGTTCTGTTTCAAAAAAGATATACTAATCCTTAAGAGTTATTCTCAGAAAGGATTTTAATATCATGAATCAGTTAAGAAAAATATATTGCAGAACTTTTCAGACAGCTTTTAAAATTGCCCTTCCATTTCTTCCTTACCGGAAGCCAAAAATGGCAGGAAGTGTTACTGATATACCGGCAATTATTAAAAAGCATCACTGCAGCACGGTTCTGATTGTCACCGATGCCGGCATCATGAAGCTTGGACTTACGGACAGACTGCAAAAAGCACTTTCTGACAACGGAATTCCCTATTACATTTACGATAAGACCGTTGCCAACCCAACCACCCAGAATGTTGCCGAAGCACTGGAAATGTACCAGGAAAATCAATGTAACGCCATCATCGGCTTTGGCGGTGGTTCTTCCATGGACTGTGCCAAGGCACTGGGTGCAAGGATTGCAAAACCAAACCAGTCTCTTGCCAAAATGAAAGGCATACTAAAAGTACATAAGAAGCTTCCTCTTCTCATTGCCATTCCTACCACGGCAGGAACCGGAAGTGAAACCACTCTCGCTGCCGTCATAACGGATGCCGAGACACGACATAAATATGCAATTAATGACTTTCCGCTGATTCCACGATATGCGGTACTGGATCCGAAGGTTACCTTAAGCCTTCCTCCGTTCATTACCGCAACCACCGGAATGGATGCACTCACCCATGCCGTGGAGGCATACATTGGCAACTCCACAACCCATGGCACCCGGACCGATGCACTTCTTGCCGTCAAGCTTATTTTTGCCAACCTTGATACTGCCTACACGGACGGAAACAACCTGGATGCCCGCAGAAACATGTTAAAAGCATCCTTTTATGCAGGCTGTGCTTTTACCAAATCCTATGTAGGCTATGTCCACGCCGTTGCACATTCTCTCGGCGGAGAATATAATGTGCCGCACGGACTTGCCAACTCCATTCTGCTTCCATTTGTACTGGAAGCCTACGGAAGTTCCATACATAAAAAACTTTCCCAGCTGGCATTTGCCGCCGGGCTTTCCGAACTGGATACTCCGGATGATGTGGCAGCACAGAAATTCATTCAGGCAATTAAAGACATGAAAAAACGTTTTGAAATCGGTGACACGGTACCACAGATTAGAGAAGAAGACATTCCAAAGCTCTCTCATTACGCAGACAAGGAAGCCAATCCTCTTTACCCGGTTCCGGTTCTCATGAATGCCCACGAACTGGAACAGTTTTATTATAAACTGATGCCAAATCAGGAAGATACAGAAAGGGAAACAAAGTCATGACAGAAGCGGAAATCAAAAATCTTGTGGAAAAACAACGTGCCTATTTTTATAGTGGAGCCACTCTGGATGTAAATCATCGGATTCAGGCACTAAAGAAATTAAAAACCATCATCAAAAGACGGGAACAGGAAATTAATGCTGCCATCAAAAGTGACCTTGGAAAGAGCAGTTTTGAAAGCTACATGTGTGAGACCGGATTAAGTCTCAGCGAAATCAGCTACATGATAAAGCATACCCGTTCATTTTCCCGGGAAAAGACCGTATATACGCCACTTGCACAATTTCATTCCAGAAGTTTTAAAAAACCATCCCCATATGGTGTCGTTCTGGTCATGAGTCCATGGAACTATCCGTTTCTTCTGACAATGGATCCACTTGTCTGTGCAATTGCGGCAGGGAATACGGCAGTACTGAAACCTGGACCAGACAGTCCGCATACCAATCAGGTGATGAAGGAAATCATCCGTGAACTGTTCTGTGAAGAATATGTATGTCTTGTGGAAGGTGGTATTGAAACTGCTGATCAGCTTCTCAATGATCCGTTTGATCTGATCTTTTTTACAGGATCTACAATGACAGGTAGAAAGGTATATG
>CAMEUH010000029.1 GCA_945938055.1 uncultured Eubacteriaceae bacterium
TCCTTCCCATCGTCTACCCGCATCCGGCAGGAGAACCCGACACTTCAGCGTTGCAAATCCAAATTCATATATACAATCCAAATAAAATAGGGATACTTTTTCAGCACCCCTCATCCTTCACTCTCATTCACCGAGCATTATTTCAATATTTTCCTCAATCTGCTTTGCCACCTTGTTAAAGGTTTGCAAATCTTCTTCTGCAATACCTGACATAATCCTTTCCGACATCTTCTGCCATAAAGCATCCATATCCCTGATAACAGAATCCGCCTGTTCTGTAATTTCATAATGTACATACCGGCGGTCCTTTTCATCTCTCTGGTAAACGACATATCCCTTTTGATGGAGATTATCCATTGTAGACGAAATATGACCTTTGTTCATTTGTAAATACTGACAAATATCTGTCAGGGTATTGAAATTTTCATATCGGTGCAAAAAATACAGAACCTCAATTTCAACCCTGTTAAGATTTGCCTGTTTCTTTGCATCCGTCATTACACTCTCAAGAAGCTTCTTGAACCTTCCTCCTCTGAGAATTCCCTCCACACTATGTTCCATGCTTTCACCTTTTCTTTTCATATATTAATGGAATTAATCCATTCCATATTTGCTCAAATCCACTTTTCCATTTACTACCTCAACGCCATCTTCCTTAAGCCGTTTTTCCTGCTCTCCTGCTCCTCCAAACGCTCCCGAAAGTTCCCCTTTTGCATTTACCACGCGGAAACATGGAATATTCTCCGGGTCCGGATTCTTATGAAGTGCATTTCCTACTGCTCTTGCCATGTTCTTATCGCCTGCAAGTTCTGCAATCTGACCATAAGTTGCCACATGGCCTTTTGGAATTTTCTTAACGGCCTCATAAATTCTTTTCGAAGGACTATCAGTCACCATCTCATAGCTTTCCGCAATCATTCTTTTGATGTCTTTATCCGGTATGGAACCATCCAGTATAATTGTGTTCCAATGCTCCTTGTTCTGATGGTATCCGGGAATGACCGCATCAAAGGCATTTCTCCAGAAATCCCTCCACTCCGGATCAGCTTTCACGTTGAGGTTAACATATCCTTCCCTCTCGTAAGTCCACAAAAAAGCCTTTTTGCTCCCCTTCACCCGCACCAGCTGCCAGTTTGGGTCATGGAAAGGAGCTTCCATAAATGTATCCGGAAAGGAGAGTCCATATTCCAGTGCTTCTTCTCTTGTTTTCATAAGCTGTCTCCTTTTTATTTTAAACTTTTTCTATCCTTTAATACTTGCCGGATTAAGTAAGAAATCATAGATATTTACCGTCAAAATGCCATGCTCATCATAATGTGCCGGAACAATATCCTTTGTTATGACAATCTTCTTAAAAGAATCATCAATTTTCCGGAATGGTCTTATTTCCTGCGCACGTTTATCTTCATCTGGAATGGAATATGCCGACTGAATATAATATCTTGTGAAACCTAGATTACACACAAAATCCACTTCAAGAGCTTTACGAATCGCATTTCCGTCCTTATTTTTTTCTGCTATCGGCACTACTCCAACATCCACGCTATAACCGCGTATACGAAGTTCGTTATAAATTAAATTTTCCATAGAATGAGCCTGTTCAAACTGGCGGAAGCTAATACGTGCATTGCGAAGACCAAGATCCGAGAAATAATACTTTCTTGGCGTTTCTATATAAGCTTTTCCCTTTATGTCATATCTCTGTGCTGACTCAATCAGGAAAGAATCCTCAAAATAATCAAGGTATTTCTTAATTGTTCTTGAAGTGATATTTGACTTCTTTACATTCTTAAATGTATTTTTTAATTTTTCAGGATTGGTCAGAGAACCAATTGACGAAGAAAGTATATTGAGCAAATCTTCCAATTCGCCCTGATTTTTAACTTTGTTTCGCTTGAATATATCTCTAATATATATTTCGCTGAACAGGGTATCCAACGCTGTAGCTTTATCACCTGCTCCTTCACGAAGAACTACCAAAGGTATTCCCCCATAAAGCATATATTCGGACAGTCCCTCATATTTATCACCCTGATATACAGACATAAATTCAGAAAAACTTAACGGATACATGTGTATCTCATCACCACGTCCTGCAAACTCTGTAACAATATCCTTGGATAAAAATTTTGCATTACTTCCGGTTACATACACATCCATATTATCCTTGCGAAGATATCCATTTAACACTGATTCAAAACAATCAAGCATCTGTACTTCATCTAAAAGAAGATAATACATACCATCACCTGTGGTCTGAGTGCGAATATATGTCATAAATTTTTCAGGATCTACACCTCTTTTCTCCTTTTCAATCTTTATAAGACTTTCACCAATGAGATAAAGGTCATCTGCAGAATCAAAGGCAAAACGTATGATATGATTTTTATCCACACCATTTTCTAATAAATAATTATAAAAGATAGTATTTAACAGATATGACTTACCACATCTTCTAATACCCGTTATCACTTTTATCAAACCATTATTTTTTCTTTTTATCAACTTATCTAAATAATAGTCACGTTTAATTTCCATATCGCATCCGCCTTTCATTTTAGAAAAGATTTTTGCAACCAGTTGCACTTTTCAGTCCTATAATAACATTAAAAAATAAAAATCACAATCGAATATTTATTTTTAGGAAAGATTTTTGCAACCAGTTGCATTTTTCTGTCCCATAAATATATACTGGCTGTGCTTTTAAAGATATGCTATAATTAACAGACAGGAACTAACAGAAGGAGTCAATATGAATTTAGCTCAAAATTTAGACGAATGTAAAAGAATTTGTGATCGATTTAAGGTTCAGCTAAGGGAAGCCGGAGAAGATAATTTTTACTATAAAATCATCGACCAGCTTGCCAATATGGCATTTCTGATTGCCGCCGCCAACTCTCTTGTGAGTGAAGCCGAGATTAACACAATTAATGGCCACCTGAAATTATCTATGAATTTCAATGCCTTAAAGAAAAAATATGGTTCCGACTGTATGTCAGAAGACAGCTTTCTTCATAAAGTACCAAGCGTTATTACTACCATGGCTGAGATTGAGAAAAAGCAAAATCCTGCCCCTGACAGTTTTCTTAGGGATACAAGAACCATATATGAGGCATTTGGTCTGATGGGAAGACTAATGGTTGACTGTAATGGCACCAAATTAAAATACGAGAACATGTTTCTTGATTTTTTTATGGGAAGATCATTAAAATACATCCTTTCTGTAGAAGCCAGAGATGATTTTTTAAAGGATTTGGAAATTGAATATCCATCATTTTACCAATATGACAAATCATCTGATGATAACGACGACGATGATGATGCAGAAACGGATTATACGATTGACCAGGATAAAATTAACAGTATCTTAAAGGAAATTGATAACTTAATCGGTCTCGAACAGGTTAAGAAGGAAATTCACGACATGGTGAATCTTACCATTGTACAGAAGATGCGTGGCAAAAAAGGTCTTAAGAATGTTGGAATTTCCAAGCATTTAGTATTTTCCGGCAATCCCGGAACAGGTAAGACTACCATTGCAAGAAAGATTGCACAGTTATATGCCCAGCTTGGAATTACTGAAACAGATAAACTGATTGAAACAGACCGCGCTGATCTTGTATCCGGCTATATGGGACAAACCGCCGCCAATGTTAAAAGGATTGCAAATGATGCCATGGGCGGTGTCTTATTTATAGATGAAGCCTATACGTTATCCAATTCCGGTCTGGAAAATGACTATGGTCAGGAAGCAATTGACACATTAATCAAGATTATGGAAGATGAGCGTAACAAGCTTGTGGTTATCGTAGCCGGTTATATTAATGAAATGGAGAAATTTATTGACTCCAACCCGGGACTTCGTTCCAGATTTAATAAATATATTCATTTTGATGATTATTCCGATGAAGACTTATTGAAGATATTTGAACATTTTTGTCATGAACAGGACTATACGGTTGATGAAAATGCTTACGAGCTTCTGAAATCAAAGATTATATCCCTGAGAAACGAACCTGGTGTCTTTTCTAATGCAAGAGCTGTTCGAAATTACTTTGAAAAAGTTATTTCCAAACAGGCCAACCGTATTGTTACGAATATCAGCAGCTTAAGTACCGAAGAATTACAGCATCTTACGATTGAAGATTTTATGTAACAGCTTAATGATGACAATTGGGGAGCATAAATCATGGCAAACAGTAAAAAGATTGATATGACCACAGGGTCCATTATGAAAAATGTTCTGCTTTTTGCAGTTCCAATTGTTATTGGGAATGTATTGCAGCAGCTATATACCACGGTAGATACCTGGGTTGTGGGAAATTATTGCGGTAATACCTCACTGGCAGCAGTGGGAACCAGTTCCCAGCCTGTAGAGGTTCTTCTGTGCATCTTTCTGGGTATTGGTACAGGTGTTTCGATTCTGATTTCACAATATATTGGTGCTCTTGATATTGATAGCCTTAAAAAGACTTCGGATACCGCAGTCTTTTTTGTGTATGCCTGTGGAATTCCAATTGCAATCATTGGCGTGATAGTGACTCCCGGGATGTTAAAATGGATGCATGTGCCGGAAGATACCATGAGTGCAGCAGTACTGTATACAAGAATCATTTTTCTTGGTGCACTGGGCAACATCGGTTACAACATGAACGCAGGTATATTGCGCGGTTTGGGAGACAGTAAGGCATCTCTTTGGTTTCTTGTTGTTTCCTGTGTAATGAATATTATCCTGGATTTCACCTTTGTAGCATATTTTCAAATGGATGTTGGCGGTGTTGCACTTGCGACCACCTTAGCAATGTACATGTCGTGGCTGATAAGCATCTGCTACATTCGCAAGAAATTCCCGGAGTTGGAATTCCATTTTCTTCCCCTGAAAATGGACAAAAAAGAACTAAAGAATATTATTGCGCTCGGATTACCAATTGGTCTTAATAATTCATTATATTCCTTTGGTCATGTTGCAATGCAGGCCCTGATTAATCAGCAGGGAACAACTTTTATGGCCGGCATGTCCGTATCGCAGCGTGTAACCGGTATGACCAATATCGCCATAACTGCATTATCTTCTGCGGCAACCACATTTTCAGGACAAAATTACGGTGCCAAGAACTTTGACCGTTTGAGAAAAGGATATATCAAAATTCCACTTGTTTCCGGTATCATTACCCTAAGTGCCGGTCTTTTGGTCATCTCATTCCGCATGCCAATTCTGCGTTTCTTCGTAAAGGATGAGTTAATCCTGATGTATGCAAGCCGTAATGTAAAAGTACTTCTTTTATCTCAATGGCTTTATGCAATTTTTAACGGAATTATATGCATCGTCAATGGTGTAGGATTAATTCGTTATTCCACCATGGTCAATATTTTAATGCTTTGGGCAGTACGCATCCCAAGTGCATATCTGATTGACGCTTACTACGATGGAACTTATATTATGCTTTGCTACCCAATCAGTTTCTGTTTCGGCATGCTGATGATGATTAGTTACTATATATTCTCAAAACACTGGAAAGAAATCATTCATACAGGCTTATAGACTTTGCTTGGTCATACGCAAGTCAATCCTTACCTTGAGATTTGCAGAAGAATCTGCGACAACTGTCCGACTTACGTCATCCTTTTTATTCCAGATTTTCAAGAAAATCTTTTGCAGCCTCACGCATCCGTTCCACGACATTCTCTGGTCCAACAACTTTAACGCCCTTGCCCAGGCTAAATATCCAACCAAAGAATTGAGGGCTGACATTAACATCTACATTCAATTCACTATGCCCTTCGTCAACAGGTCGTAAAGTAATTTCTTTTCCAAATCTGTCAATAAAAACACCACACATTTCATTGACAAATTGAATTTTCACCCGGGTTTTCGTTCCCTGATACATACCAAATGTTGATTTGGAATATACTGCCATATCAAAGTTTTTAAAAGCTTCCCTGCCATCTCGTTTTTCATCTTCGATGGAAATACGCATCATCTTATCTACCCGATAGTGCTTAATTTTATGATCCAGATCATCAAAAGCCACCATATAGTAATTTTCATCGTCCCATGTTAATGCCCACGGGCTTACTACAAACCAGTCACCATTATGTCTCGGGACAAGTTTTTTATTAATATCCCACTTATAATATTTAAACCGGATTTTCTTGTTTTCATTAATGGCTGTATGAATATCATCTACGTTATAATAAACACTTTCATTCATAGTCTTCACACGATCATTTATGAATACTTGTCGTTGCAGTTGTTTTGCCTGATGTTCGCTTACAAAACTTTTTATCTTTGAAATCAGTTCTCGTGATTTTGACTGAGTAATAAACTTCGAAGATTGAATCGCATCAATCAGGAGCTTAACTTCAGCAAGTTCAAATTCCCTTGCACCAACATGATAATACGTCTCACGACCTATCTGTTCTTTAATGACTTCTATTCCAAATTTTTCCGTCATATCCTGAAAATCAGAATAGATACTTTTTCTCTCCGCAGTTACATCATATTTTTCAAGCTCATCTATTATCTGCGGCATGGTAAGACCATGCTCATCGTCCGTTTTCTCCTGCATCAGCTTCATTAAATAAATAAACTTAAACTTCTGATTGCTCCCTCGCGACATAAGAACTTCCTCCATAAAATAATCTTCACCAAAATGATGAACTTTACAATACTAAATTATATCAAACGGAGTTCATAATGTAAAATGGACTTTTGCAATTGTCACTCCATTGCGCAAGCTTCCTTCGTTGTAATTCTGTTAATTTCATCCACGTTGTATGAATAAGCTTCTGCCATTGAATTCAAATCAAAACATTCCGTCATAGCTCTGAGAACATCAAGTTCTTTGACTTTTGCTTTTCTCTCGTTTCGCAAATCTTTTAATTCCCTAAATACCTTGTACCCTTGTGTAACGTTATAATTGGCATTTTCGATTTTATCCATTACTTCCTCAATCGCTTGCTCAATTTCCTGAATTTCAATCTGCAAATTTACCATATACTGCCCGGCATTTTGATAAAATTCCATTTGCTGCTTTGCAAACCCAAGCCAATCATTTTCTCTATGGTCATAAATTGTTTCAACATAACTCATCTCTTGGTCCTCCATGTCTGCACCATTAATGACAAGCAATTCTGTCTCATCTGTTACTTGTTCAAAATGATTTTCTTTATGCAATTCACGATTTGTCAGCTTTGATTCCATTCCGTCAAACAAATCTGTCAGCTGACGAGGAGAATATTTTCTGTTGCCCAATTTTTCTAATTCTGTAAGAAATCCTCTTGCTTTTGCAACATTGGCACTTGTACCTATCATTTTCTGAAAAAATTCCATTCTTGAAATTTCATCCTTTATCCCACGCCTTCGCTGCCTTGCATCCTTAAGAAGAACCATTGCCTTGAGACCTTCAGTTTCTGTCAAATCATATAATTCAACATAATGGAGCAAATCACATATTTCCTTTTCAACATCCGAATGTCTTTTGGCAAGTTCATCCTGATATCTCCTTGCACTGGTAGCCAAGAAAATAAAATAATTCACAAACTCACTCCAATCCGTATCTTCAATATTGTATTCAAAATCTGGCTGACACTTCTTTAAAGTTATCACTTCATCGTTGTGTTCCAGTCCTTCTGATTCCCCAATCATATCCTGTTCCGTTTTTTCAAGTTCTTCCACTGATATCGTATGATAAAATCTGGCCCGCTTTCCACCACCAATCCTTTGATTTGCCTCAAAGAAAGTAAAAACCGAAGCCTCTTCTCTATCTCTCGCAACAACCAAATGGTCACTTGCATTAAGTGTATAATAATTTCCATTTCCGTCCATTATGTATTGCAACCCTAAATCATTGCCCATATGATCGCCTCCCATAGTCTTGTTCAAACAACATCTTTCATCTTGTTTTTGTTAATCTCACTTTAACATTTATGCTGTCCCTTAAAAATGACAGCCCGGGAATGCCAACTTTCGGCATTCCCGGGCTAATGAACCTTCCTCAAAGATAAAGATTTTAAATCTTTAAAAATTTTAAATCTCCCATCAAAAATTCATTTTTTATAAGTAATATTCGGAATGATATCAATACTAAAAAGCATTTCTCTATTTCTTTAACCCAACGGATTGCAAAATTGCATGCTCAAACACTTTTGCCGACTCACATTTTTTTGCTACTTCAGGCCAATTATTTGCCAAAGTTTCCATAAATGCTGAATAAGTTACCGTATTCTTCTTATCTCCTCTTACTCTGACATCATGATAGTACTTTTGCTTTGCAATAATATTTTTCCACGGATCTTGAACCAGTTCCACGTCATCAATATCATCATATGCTGCCACTACCCATGCATCGGTGCTATCACACGGAATTGTAATAATAACACGTTTCACATCGCAAGTGCTAAGTGCTTCACGTATCACTGTTTCTCCATGAGCTATCATACTAACCACATTTGTCTCATGACTTTTGCAGGGAACTTCTGCCATACAACCGCTCTTTGCACTTTCACAATACAAAGGAAAGAATTTTCCTTTATCTCCGCATCTTGTAGAATCACACTGACAATGTACTTCTCGCTCTTTTCGAACAACATCACCATCCATTTGTATTACAATAATGTCTATCCTTGGTTGGATTTCATCCATTATTATCTCTAATGGTGCTGTTTCTTTACACCATCTCCATACACCTTTCCAGCCGTTTCCATATCTGCTAAGCATATCCGGTTCCGGTTGAAGTGAAAGATATCTATTGTCCTCACCGGTAATTTTATCAATTACCGTTTTTATTACCATATAATCAGTTGGACCCTCAGAAGCTATTCCAATCACTTTACTCATAGCAGCTCAGGCACACCTCCTAATAACCCATTGATCCATAACCTCGACAAAGGCTGATTCATATTTAGTAATTCCTCTGAAACCTGAACTCTTCTAATCACAACAAGACCCTCTTTATTTCTATCCGTTGTAAATAATCTTATATTATCGTTTGATAAATCAAGCCCATCTAATACAAGTGGATTATGCGTAGTCATAAATACTGTTTTATTCTCTTCTATTATCTTTTGGCTAAATATTTCTGTAACTCTTTTTGCCAGACGAGGATTAAGCGCATGATCAAAACTATCTATAGCAAACATCTTTGGAGCCTTATCATGCATAGCAAGTGTAAGCATAAATAGAACATATAATGCACCTTCACTTGCATCGTATCCTGTAAATGCCGCCGTATCTTTTAAGTATTTGTCCTTGAATTCTACTATCTGCTGAGTAGATGGAACACCTGGATTCAAAATAGTTTTTTTAGGCTTTCCAACCTTAAAATCAGATGCCCAGTCGAGCAGTTCCAATATATCTTCCATAAACATTGATCCAAACATTACATCCCCATCTACAGTTGTGAGCAAATCCGACATTGCTTCAGCTAAACGCCCACCATTTAATCCAATTGGATTTGTCTGTACAGGATCCGGAATCGTTCCTCGAAGAGTGAGTGTATCTGGTTGATAAATGCCATAATTCTCAATATATCTCAAGAAATCACTATACTCATCCGTAGCCAATTGCTCTGCTAAAGCAAAATATCCAACCTTATTATTTGTCTGCATGGCACTTCGATTACTTCTTCCAAAAACGCTTTCACCATTTCTCAAAACATTTTCCGCAAAATATTTCCAGGCATCATCTTCCTTTGGCACTGCAAGATAAGTTGAGTACGTATACTTTGATTCAGCTCTTTCCCATTCGACGCTAAAATCAACAGTAGCTCCCTCCATTTTTAACGAAGCAAACTTTGATTTATATAGAGAAGAGGTGCTAAGACGTATTCCTTTTCGTTGTAAGGCATTATTATTAACTCTATCGGACATGGCTGCACTTAATATACCTATTGCTTCAAGTATAGAGGATTTTCCAGAACCATTTGCTCCTATAAACACATTTACTTTTCCAGGCTCAAAAGCAACATCATATAATGACTTAAAATTTTTGATTACTATTTTCCCTATATTAATCTGCTCACTCATACACTTAACCTCTCTCTATTCTGGAATTTTTCGTCACCTTAAATTAATTTAAGTATATGCATTTTTGCCAAAAATGTCCACCCTTAAATTTCACTTTTTCCCCATTTTATCAAGATTTTCCGGATTTTATCCTGTAATAATTCCCCAAAATATTGATACCTTAAACTTATTTTTCTCACAATTTATCCTCCAAAAAGTATTACCTTAAATCCGACAAAGAATACTCATCTTCTTTATATTCAGCCCTGTTTATTTTCTTTTCATGCGCTGATCTGCGCTCTAGTGTTATCATCTACAACAAGAAGCTCATCAATGGTTACACCAAGTACCATTGCCAAAACAACCATATTATCGATTGTTGCTCGTCAAATGTATGCTTGTGTAAACACAGCATTTATTTTCCTCACTACTCACGTACATTGGACAAATGCTCCATACAGGATTTGAACCCCACTCTTTTTTACTATAGAGTATAAAGATACTTCCGGATTTTCTTCCGCTATAATCACTTCACACTCCAACTCTCGCCTGTCCTGTAATCTATTTCAATACCCGGCTGCACATTATAGCAGTACACGCAGAAACATACACCGTCACCATTATCCTCAACGGAATACGCCTCTATAAGCACACCGCCTGCTACCAGATTTTTACCTTCAAACACCGGCGTAACCCGGTACAAAACATGATTATCATAATCATTAAGATACCTTGCCACCCTCTCCTCAAAAGGCAGCATTCCTTCGACATTCATATATCTCGTTCCGGTAATCAGATTCTTCTCGTTTGCATTTTCTGCTGTCAGACAATAGGCAATCAAATGACAGCGGTTATACAGATACGGTGGCTTTGAATCGACTATCCCCTCATACTTCGCCTGATTCCATCCGGATGGCTTAATACTTCCAATCTCGCCTCTTTCTTCTGTCGGCATCATTTCCCTGCTTATATTGGCAAATGCCACACCACACCTGCCAAGACTGTCCAATTCACTATAGCATTCAAATGAATCCGTGCTGATATCTGATTCAGTAAAAAATGGTTTATTACCATTTACTTCAACATAAGCCGCACCGGAATACTCCGGTATATTCAGTATATCTTCAACATTTCCGTTTTTATCAGGATTCAGCCGGTTTGGAAGACAAAATATAAAAATACAGATAATTGCCATTACCGCAATAGCAACTTTAGCCATTTTCAGTATTTTTTTACACATATCCGTTCCCTCAAATCAGTTCAAGCCTCTCATCGCAATACATTTGATCTGGAATAAATGTAAAACAATTCCTGTGTATATTTATAGCCCTTCTCCATTTGAGGAAAAGTAGCATCAAACTCTTCAAACCCGCTCTCATCCATTTCATGAGCCGAACTCTCTACATATTTCCATATCTTATCTGAAAGCGCATTCTCGTCCAATACCTTCACCATCAGCGCAACAGGATAAACATCTTTTTCTAAGCACACATTGTATCGTTTACAATTCTTAAATCCATAGCATGCATAGTTCTCAGGATTCCCCCAAATCGCTATCGTGTCATATCCTAATTTCTTTGCCACTTCAAATGAATGAAAAAGAAGCTTTCTTCCATATCCTTTTCTCTGATAATCCGTATGTATTGTAAAAGGTCCAAAAGAAAGGATTTCTTTCTCAGTCCCGTCGTCAGCAATTAGCTTTGCTTTCACATAGATAATATGACCAATGATTTTCCCATCCTCTTCTAACACAAAATCAAGTTCAGGAATGAAATCTTCACTTTTCCTTACTTGATGTGCAAAATAATGCTCATTGCATCCTGGTACTGAAAGATTCCAAAATGCCTGTTTAATCATTTCTTCAACCGCTCTATAATCTTCTGGTTTTTCATTTCTAATCATCATTTTTTATTTCCATCCTTAATTATCCATCTAGTCCGAAGAATGATACTTGATGCCACGCTCAAAACATATCTTATTATTGTTGCTTTTTAGCTTTGGCAGCTTTCAAAATATCAGCAAGATTGTCACCATTAAGCACACCCAGATAATCCTCCTGAAATCCAACCAAAACATCTTTATTCTCCTGTTCAAGTTCTCTGCACTGCTTGTAAAATTCATGCAAGTCTTCTTTCTTGTAAACAGCTTCTATAAAGGTTCTGGAAGCTTCTGGTATCTTGTCATATGAATCATATAAATCGACTACAGCCTTCTGGATTTTTTCAAAGCTCAGTGGTTCATCTCGTTCTTCCTGCTCAATCAATACACCTACTATATCAGATAAATCATTCTTATATTGGCGACCTGCCATAAGTTTCATAGCTACCAGATACTCAGCGGATACTGTTCTTATCTGAAATATATTCGAGAAAGTCTTATAATACTTTGAATGTTCCGCCAATCTCGGTGTATATGAATTCGTGTTAACAAAGTCTGTGTTTAACCATCCAACCGGAAGTCCCAATCTGTCTCCAACTGTGTTAATTGCTTCCTTCATTGCCCCTGTTGACTTGATAATTGGATCCATATCATAATTCATTTCTCTAAAACCATAATTAAAAGAATGGATGCACCTCCAATAAGTATAATCTCAGCAGGCATTCGGGTACCGTTCTTTTTACGAAACTCCTTTGCCAATTCCTTTAGACAGTTATCCAGTTTTTCTTTTGTAAAAGGCTTATCAGTAGACATTGCGCACGTCACTTTCCACGATATTAAATCGCATAAATTCAGGTATAGCATTTGCCAATGCCTGTTCTTTTATACTTTCATCTCCTGTCGCTGCATATGATACTACAACGCCTGCCGGAAAATATGGCTTTTCAAGTTTCTGAGAACGAATATCGTTATAATTAGTGCAAATAGGAAGACCATTTATTCTGGACAGATAATCAATCATTGCCAACAAATATAAGGCTTCCCTATACCAACTACGTTCATAAAGTTTACGTATCTCATCTTCCTCAAGTGTTTCAATGATGAAGTCAATGTCTCCCATATCTTTTACATGGTGGCATGTATTACTCTTAAATGTTTCAAAAGAACATCTATAATCCACCTTTTCTATCGCTTTATTCTCCAATATAGAATCAACTGTCACACCAAGAACCTTAGCAATCTTATATAAAGTTCCAGCTGCACATTTATCAAGATCAGCTTTTCCGCTACAGATATCTGTAATAGTAGTCATTGCTACACCGCTTTCTTTGCTCAAGCGATATCTTGACATATTTTCTTTTTTAAGTAAGTCATTTACAATCATCAGCTTTCCCTCCTTTTACTATAATATATCGGTTAACCGAACTAATGTCAATAATATATTATATCCAAGATTGGAAAAAATATAACAGTTCAGTGTTTCAGTATCTGCCTCATTGAAATTGGCAGAAAAAGTTTGCAAACTTCCTGATTGAACAGTTGCTAGATTCGTAAGGGATATGTAAGTATCATATAACTCAGATATTGCTTCGTATGCGTCTTTGTATTCTTCCGGTGGGTTTTTCAATTCTTTCATCAAAGAGCTTACTGTTTTCTGATTCTCTTCAATACTACTTATCCTGCTCTGAAAACTTGTATCAGAAAACAAATTACCTAACTATATCCATTATAAAATCAGCACTTGCGGGTGTATAATTGGGAGATTCTCCTCCTGTTGCATCATGTTCCACAAGCTATCAAGTTACTACAACCCATGTACTTCTTCCTGCAACTTTTCAAGGAACTCAAGAATCTCTTCAAACTCCGGTATATTTCCATATATCATATTCCGCATAGCCTGATAATCATCTTCTAATTCTTTATGTATCCGCTCTCCCGGTACAAGCATAATGGTTTCTAATGTTGCAGTTTCATAATGTGCACCTTTAGCATAATAGAATTTCTGCTTAAATGCCACATCTTTTTCTAACAACTCTTTTCGTTTAAATGCTCTTTCCTTTACCCATGAATTACCCATATTATACACATCATATAGATGTCTTGCATATCTGGCAGGCAGCGGCTTCCCATCCGGAAAATTTGCAATTTTATGTAATATGGTGAGTTTTTCCCAGAAAGTTCTCTCAACATCAATGGTCAAAACCGATGTATCTTTTTGCGAAAAAATATCCGGATATTTTTCGGCTGCAAATGGAGTCACTTTTGTCTCATGGGATGGCATCCATTCTGCCAATGGTCCAATTTCCAATCTTACACAAGAACGTAAATACTCAGCCTCAAATATCTGCGGATAATAAAAATTAACCACCATCTCATCTTCTGTATCAACCGAAATCCATTCTCCATCCCCCAGTTTTTCTTTCATTTCACTATTCAACCGGGGTATCAATTCCTCTTTATAAAATTTTGCTGCTTCCGAATTAATCTGCTTATTGAATAAATCCTGTTTGGTTTTCGACTTTTCTTCCCAAGGATTCACCTCGTCATTAATTATTTTTCGCCAGTCCAAAATCAAATCTATATCTTCGGAAAACCGTTCAATAACATGGTATGATTTAGAAAGGCTTGTTCCACCTTTAAATACAAAAGCGTTTTTGTACCTGCAATCATGGAATAAATGATCCAACATAAAACATACCCAAAAGTCTTTCTCTATTACATTAGGCTGCATTCCCATAGAAATTGCAGTGGCTTGAAATAATTCAGTTCTGTCTTTTATCTGTAATTTAGCAACTTCTTTCATTATTCAGCACACACCTTTCTGATTATTGTATATATCCATTCGCTTACAACTGTTGCTTCCTCTAACATCTTTTTCTTCTCTACTTCAGGCAATCTATTTCTCAAACTCAAAATAATACCGTCATCAACACGGTCCTTCCCCAATGTCTTTAATGCCTCAACAACCAAAGTGGTTGTCTCAGACATAAATGAAATTTCGCGATTTGCACGATGCTTAAAAGACAGCGTGATATTATCCCAAGAAAACTTTCTATATGGTCCGTCACTGATATAGGACCAGACAACAGGAACCTGCGTTGATAGTCCTAATTTATTTAATGCAATGTCTCCACATGGTGCAATGGTCCAACGAAAACTTCTGGCAATCGCATACGCTATCCTTTCAGGATTTGCAGGAATATACTCTTTAAGTAGCTTACTATATGTCGGCTTTTCATATACTCCATCTAAAATCCTGCGGATATTCTTTTCTTCCACCTGTCTTCCAAGACATTTTCTTACAGTTGTAGTAGTTGCAATATCCGTAAAATCCGAGGTTACAAATACAGTTCCACACTCAGCTATCTCTATCCTCTTTTTTATTTCAGCATAAATTCCATTTGCCATAAAACCACTCTCCTTATTTGTCACGATTATTATATAATTTTCGTGACAAAAATGCAATCTGTTTTATAATATTATCTCTCTACTAATGGTTATTATCAAAATTTGTGTAAAATCATACCAGAATCCGCAAGTTTCGGTGTCAAAATCAGTGGTGACAGTATGGAACCCGAATTTGAAGACGGGCAAATAGCATGGGTAATAAAGCAGGATATGGTTGAAAATGGATAAATCGGGCTCTTCTCTCTAATAACCTGAAAACAATTCGTGAATCATGAGGTCTTCTGCAAGAGGATATAGCCTCTGCCACAGGTTTCTGCACAAAAACTATCAGCAAAGTGGAACGTGGTGAACGGGCACCATCCGCTGAATTTATGATCTGAATTGGGTTTGTCAATTCTCTCAACAATAAGGCGTTCATGTTCGGTTGTCTTTTGAGCTTGCAATAGTTTTAGCTTTTTCCCACAACAGGTTATATTTGTATCTGTCATTGCAGTAATCATATTTCCACAATTAGAACAGATATAAAAACACATTTTCTTCATGTTACCTCCAAAAACATCATTATCTTCCAAATTCCCAGAAAACAATGCTTCTAAATCAACATCAAATATTTTTGATAATTCTATTAAATAACAAGCTACTTTTGCCAATCTGACCAATTCCACAGGTTATAGATTTACTCCCTTTTCGGAAAAGTGTTTCCATTCGGGTGTTTGAGATTTTACATCAACAATTCCCCTGCATTTCACAACTATGCACACAATTCCGAAAAGGGACTAATTTTAAAATTGTTTACAGAACCGAAAATTCATATAACAGGAAATCCGTCCATCCGGTATTCTCTGCATAAAGGTTCTGC
>CAMEUH010000030.1 GCA_945938055.1 uncultured Eubacteriaceae bacterium
GTAACTTCCACTTTTCTATCCTTTAAATACTGCTCAATGACTTTTTCCGACAGTTCCGACGGGTTATGAATGAGATACTCATACACCTCCTCTGTCATCTTTTTACCATCAAACATCTGATATTTACTACAAACCGGCATAATCTGCTGCACCAAATCTTTTGACAGTCCTCCCGCATAAAACACATCAATGCTTCGATTGCAAAGTAAATCCCCCGGTTCAAAATGATTACCACCATGAGGCAAAAACGCTGCCATTGGAATATTGGGAAAAAATCGCATAATATAATCAACATGATTTCTGTCGCAGCACAAAACCGCACAATTTTGCGGTGCATTCAAAAGTGCTGTCCGATAGTGAAATGGATGATCCATCAGGATGTTAATAAACAAGATTCCCATGTCATCCCAGACATTATGTCCCGGCGTAATTTCCATGTTAAAGCCCAAATTATTATAGCCAAGCGCAAAATCTATTCTGCCTGATGCAAATGCAGCAAATTTACTCAGTGACCCCGCCGTATCCCTTACATCATAAATCATTACTTCATGACCCATCTTAAGAAACTCGTCCGCCATATCCATTGTAAAGAAATCCAGCGAATCATATGCTCCCGTAAATAATACAATTCTTCCCATTTCTGCTCCTTTATTCGAAAGTAAAACCCTCTTACGATATCTTCATCAGAATCTGACCCTGTTTGAATTCGAGATTCATTTCAACTGCTAAATACTATTTTTCAAGTTCCCTGCAGCGTTCTTTTAATTCCCTGATCTGCTTCTCTGAGTCATTCTGCGAAATCGTCTGGTCAATGAATTCCCTGGCAAGTGAGTCAAAAAAGCAGGTTTTTTTCGCATAATCCCACCAGAGCTGTTCTAAGTTAAAATGAGCAACCCTTCCATCCCACGGCTTATACCATGTATAATGAATAATTGATATCTTTTCCTTTACGGTATTGTATGAAATATTGCAGTAATAAGCAAGCCTTGCAAACAAATTATATCGTTCAAACGGAACATATCCAACCTTATCCCAATGCACATAATTCAGCAAATCCTGATCCGGCGCTTCCATTCGATAATTCCACACCTTATCCGCAACAGAAATATAATACTCATAATTATATTTCTTACGCATCTGCTCCACGTTCATCAACATGACTCCTGAATTAAAGTAATGATAGTTACACTTTTCAGGCGTACCAAACATTTCCTTATGAACCGGTCCGTAATGACCCGGAAGACAATTCCCGCAGTCATCCTCGCAGACAATCAAATCCTTACCTGCAAAATCCATCTCATAAAATTCATCAATTGGTTTATTGATAATAAGATCCACATCAAAATAAAATAACCGGTCTACAGTCTCCGGTAATAAATCAAACAGCATTAATCGGTAATATGCTTCAATGCTCCACATGGCATCCGTATACATTTTTGTGGCAAACTTCTCCCGGTCCACATAAAGCGAATGCAATGTAATGTCATATTTTTCCAGACATTTCGTTAAGGAGGCAAAATCCTCGTCCGTCAATTCACTATGTAAAATATAGGCATCCACATGGCAGGGATTATTTTCGCATAATGAAGTCAGCATCACCCCTGTATATCTTAAATATTTTCGATTCAATGCAGTTGCAACATTCATGATTAAAAATGTCTCCCTTCCATATTTTCTATCTGTCTATGATTTTACAAGATATTCTGTATAAGGTTTATCCGGGTCTAAAATAATCCTGCACTCATGATTATTGGGTTCTCTGACCGATGTCATGTCACTAACAGAATATCCTTTTTATCCTCTGGACAAATCCTTCATAATATATTCATATACCTTAATCCCACATGTGCCATCAAGGTTATTACTGATTCCACGTTCTGCAATTCTTTGATTTTCCAGAACCTTCCCCAGCCGCTCGCCAACCAGATCCTCAACAAAATCCTCAAAAGTATATGCCATGGATTCATGACAGGCAAAAAAATCAAACTCGCCATTCATTTTAAATACATCTTCTGCATTCGCACGTTTTCGCTCTGGTTCGCTCTCCGTTTCATAGATTTTCTGACTGTCAAAACAAAATACCGGCTTATCACATACCTCAAAAAGTGCCATAATCGAACTGTAATGAGAACCTACATACGCATCCGTAGCAGCTACTGCTCTGGATACATCCGGAGTCCGATCCAGTACACCAACCTGATTCTCAGTAAAATAATCCATAAGCTGCTGAAATTTTTCAATAAACTGCGGTCTCATTGCCTTAACTGTGCCCTCCAGAAGCGGATGCGGCCTCCATATAATGACAATCTCGTCCATAGTGGACACCTTTTCAAAAAACTTACGAAGGTTTTCCATAAGTTTTTCTCCACTCTCAAGAAAATCGGTAACCGTTGTATTCAGAAGAATCTTTTTCTTTCCGGACATGTCTATTTTCCATTCTTCAGGCGGAGCTACTCTGGCATTATTTAACTGAATTACCTTATCAAATTTAGGCGAACCTAAAGGCAGTACCCGGTCATAATAAGGAAACCCCTTGCTGGTCTCCTTCATTTTCTCCGACTGCAGTACAATATAATCTGCACGGTATAGTAACGGAAGCTCATTATAATCTCCCGACAAATATCCCGGATTAACAAAATAAGGAACATAGACAATCTTTCCACAATGCTTTCTTAATTCCTGGGAATAGTATGCAGGATGTACCGTTGTAACATGGTTATGCTGATCAAACGGATTATGTACAAAAACAAGATCCGGTTTTTTCTCCCCAAGAAGATATTCTTGAAAATGTATCACCGGAACATCATCAGGATACTGATCACCTTCATAACAGGTATCCCACTGATTCAGTTTTCGGTTTGCCTCAAAATACGGAATTGGTACAACAGAAGTCTCGCATCTTTCATCAGCTGCAAAACATTTCCAGATACTCTCTAAGCTGTCCCACATAGATGCCTTGTATGGAAGAAAAGCCACTCTGTATGTTCTTGGAAAATCCTCCAAAAGAACAGCAATCTCCGCAATCAATGATTTCAGTGCCACAATATTATGTGAATTAAACTCCTGTGAACAGACATACACCTGCTCACAGAAATCCTCTAATTTCTTTATCACACCATACTCTTTTATCGTCCTGACATCTATTGGATTTGTACATCCTTCCAGTCTCTCACCAAGAACAATCGCCGCTTCCTGGCACCTTGTAAGGACCTGGTTTTTTGTGTCCTCATCCGTAATCTCCGCAAGGCGACTGCATAGGTTTGTCAGGCTCTCCAGTGCCTTTTCGTAGTGTTCCTTCTCCGACTTAACCATAATCTATTCTCCATCCTCCCAGACTTCCTCATATCCTTCTGATTCTTCCTGGGCAATCTGTACCATCTGACGTGCCGTGAGTTTACTCTGATATACCGGATTATTAAACAGATTATCCAAATCTGGTCTTACTTCATGTCCTTTTTCAAATGAAATCGCAAAGAAATCTTTTGCCAGCCAGCTATAATCCCGCTCACTCATTTGCTCCGGATGAAAATAATATCCGCCATAGCGGAAAGAATGCCAGTTTCGAAATTCATAGACATTTGGATGATAAATGGACATATATGTACCATACGTTTCAAACTCACTAAAACTATTTTCCTGAATATGTTCGATGCGGATTGTATGAAAAATTTTCTCCCAGAATGTTTTTCCGGGAATATCCTCCCGGTTTTCTATTTTCTTTAGCATTTCCTCCATATACTCACATTCAAACAGCATATGTTCCGAAATAAAGGACTTGTCATTTACCTTACCAAGGCGCGCATCCAAAGCCTTCATTGTCACAAAATACTCGTCACGATACTCATGTTTCATGTCAAAAAAAGGCTTTCCACTTTCTGCAAACATAGTAAAATCCCTGCATGGCACCGTATCTCCGTCCCATGTCATATAGTACCGGTCCTTGCAGACTCTGGAATACTGCATTTTAAGAAACTGCTGATAATACCAGCCCACAAGTCCTCTCGGGAGTTCGCGGCCTTGAAGAATATCCGCCATTACTTCAGACATACACTGATATACCGCATCAAATGGAATCAGGTCATTCTCGTTAACAAATCCAGCCTTTTCACCAAGCCCGGACTCTCTTACCATTTGCCCCAGTTCTTCACTGCCAACAAACAACACTTTTCGAACAGGAAGGTATTGCACGATTCTTTCATTATTGCATTCCACCCTTTTAAAATCTTTCGGCGTTACCACAACAATTGCATCATAAGCATGAATATCTGCCATTGTATACCTCCCATTTATTTCAATCTCTCGTATCTTTATCGATGTTCTTTCATCCAGTCTTTATCTAATTTAAACGACATCCTTCAGCCTCTTACTCCGGTCGAAATCCGTAGTGTTCAAAAATCATGTCTTCCTGCTTTTTATAAAATGGATAATCATGTTCTTCAATCTGAATTGGTGTCATATAATTTTCTCCCACCTTAAGACGTAACACCTCATGATACTTTACCGGTGCTGGTACGGTAACTGTCTCAAACGGGAGTTCCACCAAATCCGTAAACCATTCCTTTGGAAACACAAAATCACTCTGGTAAATAATACGCCATATCCCTGTTATCTCATCCGACTCCTCAGGTCCATAAATACTACTCAGCTTCTCTACCATAGATAACAATGCCGACTTCAAAGGTCTTGTCCGGTCTATTTTAGCTCCAAGCAATTCTTCCACCTGCGCAATATATGTCTCAACCTCTTCCTGGGTCGTCTCCGGCGCAGTAATACTGTCCACCGCACCCAAAATGATATTAATTAATTCCAAATGCAGAGCTCTCTCCTCCGGAACCTTCGACAAATAATCCATTGGAAAAATATCAACCCCCAGCACATAAGGACAACCATGGTACCTTTCCATTCTATCTGCATCCATTGAAACATATGTAGAATTAACAACCCGCACAATTAGAGAATCATATTCCGGATCCAGGTCCATACAAAGTAATTTATAGCCTTCTGGAAGTTCATCCTTTGCAAAACGAATGAACTTATTTAACTGATCTCTCGTCATCCCAATATCAATATCATCATCCCAAGGGATAAATCCCTTATGTCTCACCGCACCGAGAAGCGTTCCATAATCCGCAAACCATTTAATGTCATGCTTTTCACATATTTCTCGAACCACCTGCAAAACCTCAAGTTGTCCTGCCCAGGCACGCTTCATCATGGAAGCTACCTCAAAACCTTCACGTACTTCTTTTTGAAAATAATTCTCTGGAAAATTGATCATGGATTAACTGTCCTTTCACATAGTACTTTATCATGTTCATTATATCATAAGTCAATTTGTCCTACTAGGTCTGTCCTGATCTCCATCGCCCTTAAAAATTCTGCACTCTGCATAAGGGGTATGGAACCATATATCTATGTTTTTCTGTAAATATGGTTCAAAATAATTAGGAATAATATTTACATCATCAGCCGTTCTTAACACAAATCCAGCCTCTTTCATCACATCATCGTCTAAACCATATTCATAAAAATCTATATATTCAAGATTATTTTCATTAATCATTCTTTGAAATGCTACTCCACATTCCTTCAATGCCCCCTCCTCCCCCAAAAAATCAATTACTCTTGCAATTTTAGCATTATTACACTCCAGTACTCGTATAATCAATACAGCATTTATCTTATCATTCAATTTTATTCCGATTACATTATATGAATAAATCGGATGTTCAAAATACCTATACTTTATGTATTCTGCATCCTTATAAAATGGTAAATCCTTATATTTATCTAACTGAAATGAACTCACAAGTTCATTTGCATCTTCAAATTTAATAAAACTTGCTTCTCCTTCTTTTACTTCAAGAATATTTTTCGCTTCCACATAAGCTACATTATACTGTTCTCTGTCAGCCAAACGATAATAATGCTTTAATCTATCAACCCGTTGTTCTTTAATCCCCCTAAAAATTCTACCTGTCGTGGCGGGATTAATTCCCACACCACTATGGCTTTTTGCTCCTGTAACTTTAAGTATATTCTCAAGCATCTTAATTCCAAGCATTGGCAATTTGCATGACTTTGAAACACTCCATATGCCGCCAAAGAAATCCGTATCTATCATTTTTCTCCGAACAGGATACATCAACAAAATTCCTTCTATTTTTCCTGTTTGCATATTTTCTGCAACAATTCCATTTACTTCATCTCCGTTACAATGTTCATATTCAAAAAAGCTAGGATCTGTAACAAAAATATGCTGTTCATTCCATTCTGTTTTTATATATTCAAGAATCTCAGGAACATCTTTCTTTACTGCCTTGCGAATTATATGTGTTTTTACCTGAACGCTTTCCATTATAATCCTCCATCCACTCGAATAACCTGTCCAGTAATAAATGAGGCTTCATCCGATGCCAGAAATGCAATTGTTTTAGCTATCTCCTCTGGCCTTCCCATTCGTTTTAAGTCCGCCCCTTCTATCATCATACGCTTATAGGAATCATTCATTTCCATTCCCATCCTTGTCTCTATTAGTCCAGGTGCAACCGCATTAACTCGAATTCCATATGGTGCAAGTTCACTTGATGCCACTTTCGTTGCAAAAGCTAATGCCGCCTTGCTAGAACCATATGCTGTATATCCAGCATCGCCATCAATCCCTGCAACCGAAGCCATATTAATAATACATCCTTTTTTTTGACGCATCATTACTTTTGATACCATCTGCATAATTAAAATCTGTGAAAAAAAATTAATCTCAAAAACTTTTCTTAAATCCTTCATTGACGTCATCTGCAAAAAATTACCATATGGCACTCCTGCGTTATTTACCAATATGTCAATGGACTGTTTTTCTTGAATAATATTCTTTATTGCTAATCTAACTTCCACTTCATTTTCCAGATCAAAATATATTGTTTTAATCCATATCTTGTTCTTTTGAGCAAGCTGTTCCATATCTTTTTCAAACTCTTCATTCCGTTCTCTTGCACATGCCCAAATGTTAATTCCCATATCTGCCATTTTTTCAACTGTGGCATGTCCTATACCAATCCTTGCTCCTGTCACAATCGCATTCATTATCTTCCAAATTGCTCCTTTATGAGATTTTTAATTTATCAAATTAGTACAAAACAATCTCATTTATTTCACACCCTCTAAAATAGCTTCCTTCACACTCCCAGCATCCAGTTTATTCTGTTTCAGGATATATTCATAATCTCCAAGTACAGAATATTTATCTGGGAATCCCATGCGAATCAGCTTGGTAGATGTCCCAAGTCCAGAAAGGCATTCTGCAACTGCTCCACCTAATCCGCCTATTACAGAATGTTCTTCCAATGTATAAATTATGCTATGTTCCCTAGTTAATTCCTTAATCAATTTTTCATCAAGCGGCTTTATTGTGTGCATATTAACAACTGTCGGATTAATCCCCTGCCCTTTTAAGCTTTCCGCTACCTTTACAGCTTCAGCAACAAGTGTTCCAATTGCAATGATTGCAATATCCCTGCCCTGATTCAAAACAATCCCCTTACCAATCTGAAAATCATAATCTTCCTTGTATACCATTGGGCAATTAAGATTTCCTGTAAGGCGTACATATGCAGGAATATTAGTTTTACTGATTGCCTGCATTACTTTTACTGTTTCTAGTGCATCCGCAGGAGAAATAACCTGTATGTTCGGAATTACTCTCATCAAAGCCAAATCTTCAATAGAGTGATGGCAGTTACCTGATGTTCCCATGGATACGCCCGCAGCCGAACCAATTACTTTTACATTAAAACCCATCACTCCAAGGTTGTTACGAATCTGTTCGTAACTTCTCATAGATATAAATGTTGCATAAGTAGTTGCAAATACACAATTTCCTTCTTTTGCAAGACCCGCCGCAATTCCTATCATATTCTGCTCTGCAATTCCTACATCCAGAAACTGTTCTGGATAAGTCTGTTTAAATTTTTCAAGACCTGATAAAAGGCTTAAATCAGCAGTTAATACCATTACTTCTTTTTGCTCTGCAGCAATCTCTGGAAGTGCTATGGCAAATGCTGTTCCTCTTTGCCCCAACATTGACCATGTACGTATGGTTCTTGGTGTTATCTCAATCATTCTTATTCTCCTCTCACTTCTTCTACTGCTTGTTCATACTGTCTCTGTGACAAGGATGAATGATGCCATTCCCTAATATTTTCCATAAAAGAAACACCCTTTCCCTTTATGGTCCTAGCAATTATCACGTGAGGGCAATCTTTTGTAAATCTGTTAAATACATCTAATAACTCAGCAGTATTATGTCCATCTACTACACTTGTTTTACAATTAAACGCATCAAATTTATTTTGTAGATTATCAATATTCATAATTTCAGATGTCGGACCATCATACTGTAATCCGTTCTTATCTACGATAATTACAAGATTATTAAGTTTAAACTGTGCAGCTGACATAATTGCTTCCCAGTTAGACCCTTCATCCAGCTCACCATCACCCACAAGTATATAAACCTTATTTTTTCTTCCCTTTAATTTTGCATCCAACGCCATCCCCACACCAACAGATAATGCCATTCCTAAGCTTCCACCTGTATATTCCATGCCATGCTCCAAATCAATTATTGGATGTCCTCCAAATTTCGTGCCATTTTCTTGAAATGTATCTAATTCCTCCTCTGAGATAAAACCAATTTCATTTAATGCCGTATATTGGGTTAACACGCTATGAGCCTTACTAGAAACAAATCGATCACGATTCACATCTTTCGGATTTTCAGGATCAATATTCATGATATTACCATATAAAGTTGCCATAATTTCCATGCATGAAAATGCCGGGCCCAGATGCGCCCCCTTTTTCCCGGAACGAAATGCCATATCCAATGCCTTTAACCGCATTCTTTTTGCCATTGCATCAATTTCTATTTTATCTCTTTTTTGCTTCATGCACCCTACTCCCTACACGATAAAATTTTATACTCAAATTATATTGTTTCTATCACCCTTGATAACATTCCAATAATATCATAACCATCCCAAATAACATCAATATCCAAAGCTTTTCCAACCGGAACAATACGGTCAATACCGCGCATATGATTATTTATCACCCATTTCTGTAATTCTTTCGGTTCTATACCAAAATACGTAATTGTCTGTATTTTCTCAGTAATAACCCCAATCAGTTCATCACGATTCTTAAGATCACATTCATAAAAATATCCACTATTACCGCGAAAATTTGCAATATCTTCCGGTATTTTTTTTAATACCGTACGATAAATTAAATTCTCAATCCGAATTTCCTTTTCCACTTCAGGTTTACCCACTGCATCTTGGCACATCTTAGTATATTTATCCACACAGGACGCTGCCTGTAGGTTATATCGTGACTTTGCGAAATCATATATTGCCTTCCAAAAGCGTTCCTTGGCTTCCTCAGTCGCATCTTCCCAGAAAAGCATCTGTGGTGAGGAACACGCATTTTGGTCCATAAGGAAGGTATCATTATAGAAATTCTCTGCAAGCTTTTTCATCAGCTCGTCACTTGTCTCTTCAACCGCTTTTCCATTAATAATGCAGAAAGAATATCTGTCTGCAAATACCAAGTCAATACATTTCGGGGTGCATACACACTGTCGAATATTGGTTACAGTTGCATCTCCTCCCCAGATAACACGTGCATCTGCCATCAGACTGAATTTCTCCGTCAATTCATTATCTGCTGGATACCGAACCAATGTGGTTCTTTCCTTAATAGCCGGAAACTGTTCCATTACTTCTTTTATTTTTTTACTGATAATCGTCACCTGCGGAAACTCCTTAGAAGGTGCCCTTACAATTGTGGCATTTCCTGCCAGCAATGCAAACATATAGGTAAACGCAAAATTAATCGGCACATTGGAAGGCGCTATCTGAAAAACTAAACCTCTTCCAAGTCTTTTTTCATCTCTTTCATCCCACTTTTTCTTCTTCGCCGCAATATTTCCTTTTCTACACCAAAAAGCAAATGTCATCACATCCGGATATTTCCGTGCTTCTGGTTCTTTTAATAACGCGGCGGACAAAGAAGCAGCAAAACTACACACTTCATCTGAATATGGTGTTAAAGGCGCATTGGATATTCCTTCTACGCCAGCTAAATACTTAATGTTGCTCATAAGTATCACTGCACCCCCTTATCTCTGCTCCTTTAATTCTTCCGTATATCTTAAAGTACTTACCCTTTCTTCCACATGGGCAGTCATCCTGGCCAAGAATTTCTCCTTCATCTTCTGTCAGAAGAACATGTCCAGGATAGCTTGTTGGTAACAACGATACCAGTTCAATTAATCCATGCTCGTTAAATCCTGCAACAGAAAAATCTCCTGTTCTTCTGATAATTACATCCGAGTAATTAGAACAATGCATATGTCCATATTCACACTCTACAAAAACAGAGCCAAGCTGCTCTGCCATTCCATAGTAATTATATACTTTTACATTCCCCAACGCTTCCCGAATGGAAGTGTTATATGTCAGAGTATCAACCGCCTGATCCCTTAACTTTTTCCATCCTCCAATATGAAACAATGTAGCATTCTCCATACCAATCCTTACGCCGACTTCACGTAATGCACACACAACATACTGCCAAATCATGTAAGTATATCCAAACATAAGTATCTGTTCTCCCTTATGCTTTTCAACAAATTCCTGAATCGACTTAATATCAATATTCATGTTTTCATCTAAGGCATACGCAGTATCTCTTCCAAATGTGGAAAAACCTATGATTCCTGCTCCACGTGCAGAGAACATGTTTCTATCATGTAACACAAGCCTGGTATCAAGAATCAGCAATGGAAGTCTCTGCTTTCCAATGTAGGAAGAAATAATCTCTGCTAAAACTTTTGTCTGATTCTTTGTATTTTCTTTATCTAAAAAAATCTTAGAAACCTTCTGTCCAGATGTACCGGAGGATGTCATTGTCTTGACCACATCTTTTCGTTCAACACTCAACAATTCATATTCCTTAAATAATCTAACCGGTATCATTGGTTGTTCTTCACTAGCCTGTTCTATATTCACATCATACCCAATTGCATCAAGAATCTTTTTGTATTCCGGACATGTCTCATAATGATGCTTCGTTAATTCACTTAAAGCTCTCTTATATATTTCATCCTTTTCTTCTTTTTTCAACTCATATGGTGATATCTTACATAATCTTTCCAGTATCTCGCTCATAATTTCCCCTTACTTCTTTAAATATATATCTGTAGGATTTGAAAACGTTCCACCGAGATAAGAATACAAATTTATTACTGCTGTGTTACAGCTCGAAATATATCCTGTAATACTTTGATAGCCTCTTTCTATTCCAACTTTTAACGCATTCGCATATAAGGATAATGCTGCACCGGATGTTCTATATTTCTTGTCTACTGCTGCCAAATGAATGCTGGCGCTCTTACCTTCTTCATCTTCCTCCAGTGCAAGAAAGCCGATTACATTATCTTTATTTCGACACACATAAAATTCTGGAATTTCATTTACCCATCCTTCTATAATCTGTTTTGCAATATCCGTATTATAATTCACCTCAACGTGGAATCTCCTGTCAGTTTCAAAACTTGCTACCGCAAGTTCCTTTATCTCATCTCTGTAATCCTTTACCGGTTGCGGCTGAATTCGAATACATTTATCCAAATCTAGTTTATTCCGTTTTAAGTTGATTGTTACATCATACATTCTGTCAACAAACTGGTAACCCATTTCCTGCATTGATACCAGATTCTTAATATCTGCCGGAAGACTTACTCGAACATGCGTGGCACCTTCCACATCCCATTTTTCTGGTTCTTTAGCCGATATACTACTTAGTACAACGTCTCCATATTGTTTCTGGATAACTTCACTCATACTAATCCACCTTTAATGCCGAATATAAGACTTTTCCTGACTCACTGCGGGGAATACTTTCAATAAAACACACCTCAAAACCTCCACGCGAGATTCCCGTATGATTTACGATAAAATCTATCGTCTTCTGCTCCTGTTCTTTGTTAGTAATAAATATAATCAAATGATCATCTCTACCTGTGCAGACGCTTTCTATCTCCTGTTTTTTAAGCAAAGTCTCAACTTCGTCCAAATTAACTCTGTTCCCAAATAATTTCAAAAATCTTTTTTTACGACCAACTACATAATAAAATCCATCCACATCTTTCTTGGCCATATCACCCGTATGAAGTTCTCCGTGGTTTTCATCCGGATTGTTTAAATCCTTTCTGCTTTCTGCGTAACCCAATGTTACATTTTCGCCAAAATAAACCATTTCCCCTATTTCATCGGGATTTTTAATTTCATTCCCATTTGCATCAATTAATGAGAATCTCCCACCCGGAATGGCTATTCCAATACTCCCAGCCTTACTTTTTGCCTTACTCCATGGAAGATAAGACATTCTTGCAGTCGCTTCTGTCTGTCCATACATTACAATGAGCTGAATCCCCTTTTCTTCGCAAATATCGTTAAATTCTTCTGCCATCTCTTTTACAAGCTTGCCACCTGCCTGTGTTAAATAGCGAAGACTTGGCAAATCCATTCTTCCAAAACGAAGTTTTTTGAGAATTTCATAAGTGTAAGGGACTCCACCAAAAGTAGTTGCCTCCTGCTCCTTCAATAAATCCCAGAATTTCTTACTCATTAATGTGGCTTCTGTTAATATAATTCTTGCACCTACACACAAATGTGTATTTATAATTGACAAACCATATGTATAATTCATAGGCAATGTGGTAATCGCCCTGTCAGTAGAAATAATACCTAAATAACTGATAATAGAATGTGTATTGCTTTCTATATTTTTCCACGTCTGTCTGACTAACTTTGGACTTCCTGTGCTTCCCGAAGTTGTTAACAATAATGTCAAATCCTCACCAAGTACATAATCTTCTTCATAATCTGTCTTATACAAGTGATAAGTTCCATCTTCATATACCTTGGTTCCTGCAAATTCTGTTTTATCATCAGGAGCCCAAATAAACGCCGGATGATAACTCTCTAAAAGATTATTTAATAGTTCTACATCAATATCCGCGCTTACCATAACTGGAACAATTCCATTTCTCAAACATCCCACATATCCAATAACCGATTCGGCAACATTTTTACATGCCAAAAAGGCTAGGCAACGCCGTCCCACATTTTGTGCGAGTTTATCCGCCCGGCAAACAAGTTCACTATACGCAATCTGTTCTCCCCTGTCTGTTACAAGAGCGATTGCATCATTGTATTGTTCAATTTTCTTGAAAAAAAAATCGTTTATACCCATTTCCTTCCTATTCTGCCAAACTTCATTCTATTGATTTTGATAGGCTTGACTTATTGTTAAATTTCTACTTCATACTTCTTAAGAATTTCTTTACCACGCTCATAAGAATTTAGATCGATAATGTCATCTGTATCAAACATAATATCAAATGCCTCTTCTAATGCTGCAATCAGCTGCATATGGCCAACACTATCCCACTGTGCAATTCCTTGATACTCTAATCCGCACAATGCGTCCTCGTTGATTCCGAATGATGAAATAAATGCCTCATTATACTTTTCTATATTTGTCATAATTCTCCTCCATCTTCAATATATTTTAGTTAGAGCGCCAGAAACAATGAATGAGTAATAAATGAAACACCATCCATTTCCGGTAATATTTACTATATTCCACCTTTAAAAAACATATTTTTGACACCTAAACTAATTGTATAAATTATATCATATCACAATCTATATTGTTACATTTTTTTAGCAAAAACTTATTTTCGAAGTTACAAATCCATGTGAGATATTTATGTGAATTTACACCTGCACAGAGTATTCAACTTTTCTCATTCAATTTCCCCAATAACGTCTTCTTAATAATGCCACAAAATTCCGCAATATTGGTACGAAGAAAAAAATGATTATAACCTAATTCATAAAACTTTATCTCAAAAGCAGCAAATTGTTTCCACCCTTCAATACTTTTATATGGAGTATCTCTTTCGCAATAGAGCACTACAAGATCAGATAAAAACTTATGATACTCTCCGTTAAACCGATAATCCTGTAACATATGAAAATCAGCCTTCATACGTGGAATATAAATCTCTGAAAACCGTGGATTTTGTAACAGTCTTTCATCCATACCTCCATAAACTTTCAAGTGTTCCCTAAATTCTTTATCATTATCAATGGAAATTTTTCTGCCTGCACAATCAATATCAGGTGGTTCATGGGCCGCAACAAATGTACATACAGGAATCTCCATCAAAAGCTTCTGAGCAAATACTTCATATACATTCTGAGCGCCCATACTATATCCCAGAATTGCATATGGCATACTGTTAATTCGAAGGTTTTTAATCTGTCCTGCCACATCATAAACCATTTCCTGGCTATCTGTATAAAATTTGTCCTTTCTACGCGCACCCCTGCCCGGATATTCCACTACTGTCAAAACAATATCTTCTCCCAGATATGGTAACAAACTATTAAAATTAGATGCTTCGCCTCCAGCATAGCCTACAACAATTAATTGAATTTTACTCATATTTGTACCCACTATTCCACCTACTATAAGCAAAATTATCAACAGAAAGATAGGTGAACCTGCTTCTTCCTTTTTATTGCCATATCACCCAAATGTATGACTTTAATATAATATTCATAATATACCACTACATATTTTTCATTTAATTTAGTTCAATCTCTTCCAGCTTTACACGTTCAAACATTTCTAAATCGCCACCTCTTGATGCATTATATATTTTAATTCCATGTTCATCCGCATACTTTTTCGCACTCATATATGATACATAAAACTGATGTGCGCATGGAGGCTCATCTACATCCGTATCATGTTTAAAAAAATGTTCATATCTTCCACCAATTCCCGCAAAATCTATTCCATATAAATAAATCTCTGTAAACCCCATGTATACAGCTAACTGAATACACGAATATGAAACCGTTCCTGATATATAACATATTTGCGCAAAATCCTCCGAAAAAGGCATTTCTTCATCTTCGTAACCATAACACGCCATATGATTAATATATATATTATCACCATGATTTTCATCACAAAACGATTGTGACCCATCGCTGATAAATGCATCTATACCCTCTAAATAGTCAAATACCTGTTTCTGACTATTCATAATATATACATCCTGTGCTACATAATAATTGGGTCTCCATTTTGTTTTATCATAGACCTTATATGCCAGATTCATGCTAAAACATATCTGTTTTTTTTCATAAAGATACTCCAAATCCTCCTCACGAAGGCTCGGTCCATGCCCAATAATAAAACATTTCTTTCCATAATGCAGATTTTTAAATTTTTCAATTCTATTGTTTCTATATTCCACAATCCCTTCAGAATACTTTGATAATTGTATTATTTCCTTAAATCCAACGCCACTTATAACATTTTGACTTTTATTAGTATTTAATAAAACTGCTCCATCATCATTTTTATCAAATATTTTGCTTACATTTCCATCACAAAATTCACAAAATGTATTAAATAATGAATCTGGAATTTTATCTCCAGTTACTACTTTAATATTACTATCTCCTAGTTTGCTTTTCCCCCATTGATAAACCATTATCGTATATAAATTGTCTCCATATACTACATAACAATTATTATCAATAAACAATTTTAAAACATTTCGTTTCAAAATATCTCTTGGATTAGGTGATTGAAAGTCCTCAGGGCAATCATTCATATAAAGAAAATTCTGATATCCCTCTTTTTCCAGTATCCCTGCCAGAACTCTTTCGGCTGTTGTTAAAATTACGCAATTTCCATAATATAAGTTCTTAAATTGTTCATAACTAATAATATCTATTCCTTGCAGCTTTTTCCCTTGCTTGTTAACATCCTTATCAATAATGGCAAGAACATTTTGATGTCCAATATGAGGCAATATTCTAACCGCTCTATCCCCGGCACCCCACAATACAAATTTCATTTTAAATACTCCTTTTTCAACCCAGTTTTTATGTTTTATCTTTACAACTTTAAATAATTATCACTTTTGGGTGGGAAATCATTGGTATCAAGTCTTGGAAGCTTATACATATCATGCTTTCCTGGCTGATA
>CAMEUH010000031.1 GCA_945938055.1 uncultured Eubacteriaceae bacterium
TATTTTTTATGCAGAAATGGCAACCCGTGAGGGCTGCCATTTCTGCATGAAAGAGATCCGAGTGGACCTCTGAACCAATGCCTCAAAATGCATTGGTTCGGTTCTCGCCTGCCGGCTCGGTCGGTTCGTAGCACGGCGTCCACAGGACGCCACTCACCCCGTCTCGCGCTTTTTTTATGTGAAACTAGAAATGCTCTTTCCAAAGGTCCATTTTTGCTTTTTTTCCAATAATATAGCTGTTAATGACTGGTGTCTGGAAGTCTTTTAAAGGAATCAGGCGGAGTTGTTTACTTTCAATATATGGTGCTGCCATGTCTTCCGGAAGAAACGTATAATTTTGCTGGTTGAGAAGAAATGGTATGATTTTGGAACAGTCATCAATTTCAAGTGCAAACTGGTGGTATTTTGGGAAAAGATTTCGTATGAATTGTCCAACATCCTGCAATGCGAAATTGCACATCAGGTAATTTTCCTGTAAGAGCTGTTTTGCCGTTATTCCATCCTGATATGTTCTGTTATGATAATCTGTTACAAGTACCATGGGGTCCTGGCGAAAAATTTCACACTTATAATCCGACTTATTAAGGGGAAGATAGGTAAAAACAATATCAAGGATATTTGACTGCACAAGTTCCAGAAGATGACTGGAGAGACCAATCGTTATTTTCATGGAATCGTTCGGATATTTTTGCTGGTGCTTTAGAATCAGCGGTGCCAGATGACCATCATAAATGGAATCTGCAGAACCGATACGATAGTACTTGTCAAACTTCTGAAAAGAACTGATTTCTGCCAGGGTGGTAGTCGTAAGGTCAATTACTTTCCGGGCATAAATCTGAAATTGTTCTCCTTTAGGAGTGAGTTCAACGCTACGGTTATTTCTTGTAAATAATGTAAATTGAAGTTCTTTTTCCAGTTCATTAATCCGGTTCGTTACGGTAGACTGTGCAATGAATAACTGGCTGGCAGTCCGTGTAAAGTTTCTGGTATCAGAGAGGACAAGAAAGGTTTTTAATGATTCGATATCCATATAGACCTCCAATGATTCGATTTTTCGATTATAATTATCAAAATTATCTGTTTTACAAATAATATATTCTTTCATTATAATGATGTCAAGTTTGTATATTGTGATTTATGGAGGAAAAAAGAAATGCAGGATATTAAATTAAGCGATAAAACCTATAAGCTGGAACAGGATCCATATATTTACCAGCTGCAGGATATTGAAAATCCGGAACTTTTCCGGGAAATGTTTCCATATACCGAAACACCTAAGATTGCATTTAACTATCGTAAGGTTCCGGAAAACATGCCGGAAGATATTTTTATTACGGATACTACATTTCGGGATGGCCAGCAGTCCAGGACACCATATACAACAGAACAGATGGTTCATATTTATAAGCTGCTGCATAAGCTTGGCGGCGAAAAAGGTATGATCCGGCAAACGGAATTTTTTGTTTATTCGGAAAAAGACCGTAAGGCACTTGAAAAATGTATGGAATTAGGATATCAGTTTCCGGAGATTACCACGTGGATTCGGGCAACGAAGAAGGATTTTGAATTGGTTAAATCCATTGGCGTTAAGGAAACCGGCGTGCTGGTAAGTTGCTCGGATTATCATATTTTTCATAAAATGGGTCTTACAAGAAAGCAGGCTTTGGATAAATATGTAGCGATTGTATCCGATTGTATTGAGGCGGGTCTTCGTCCAAGATGTCATTTTGAGGATATTACAAGAGCAGATTTTTATGGTTTTGTTGTTCCATTTGCGAATAAGCTGATGGAAATTTCAAGAGAAAGCGGAGTACCGATTAAGATTAGAGCATGTGATACCATGGGATTTGGTGTACCTTATCCTGGTGTCGCACTTCCTAGAAGTGTATCAGGAATTATTTATGGACTACAGCATTATGCAGATGTTCCTTCAGAAATGCTTGAATGGCATGGACACAATGATTTTTATAAGGGCGTTGTGAATGCAACCACGGCATGGATGTATGGAGCAAGTGCAGTTAATTGTTCATTGCTTGGAATTGGAGAGAGAACAGGAAATGTTCCACTGGAAGCAATGGTATTTGAATATGCTTCCCTGAGAGGGCATACGAACGGAATGAATACACAGGTGATTACGGAAATTGCTGACTATATCCAGAATGAAACAGGATATGATATTCCGCCGATGACTCCATTTGTTGGGGAAAATTTCAATCTTACCAGAGCAGGGATTCATGCCGATGGAATGATGAAGAATCAGGAAATATATAATATTTTTGATACGGAGACAATCCTGAACTGTCCGCCAAAGGTTTCCATTACCAATACATCTGGAATGGCAGGTGTTGCATACTGGATTAATCGTTATCTTTCTAAGCAGGGAAAGTCTGAAATTGCAAAGAATGATCCGGTTGTGGAAAAAATATACAGCTGGGTAACGGCTCAGTATGATGAAGGCAGAATTACAATTATCAGTGATACGGAAATGGAAGAGCAGGTAAAAAAGTATTTAAAATAGAATAAATATTTGTCAAGGGCTTTTTATTGTTTAAAATCTTCCTTTGTGATAAAATATCTTTGTATTTTTTACAAAGTGAGTCAGTAAGGGATGCACGGGGAAATTATAAAATGAAGAAACTTTATTATGGAGGAAGAGATAATGATGAAGAAAATTTCGACAGAAAATGCGCCAAAGGCAATTGGACCTTACTCACAGGGAATCGTGATGGACAAGATTCTTTTTACATCCGGACAGATTCCTGCAGATCCTGCAACAGGAGCTATTGTGGGAACGGATATTACCGAGCAGGCAGAGCAGGTTATGAAGAATCTGGGCGGCATTTTAGAAGCGGCAGGTGTTACTTATGAAGATACGGTTAAAACAACATGCTTTCTTGCCAACATGGAAGATTTTGCGGCATTTAACGCAGTATATGAGAAATATTTCACAGGAAAACCAGCAAGAAGCTGCGTTGCTGTAAAGACACTACCAAAGAATGTGCTTTGCGAAGTTGAGGCAATCGCCTGCATGAAATAATAAAGAGTGCTCGTATTAAAAGAAGAACGGATATTCAGACAGCATAGAATTCTGTCTGAATATCCGTTCTTTTTATTCAGCATGTCCGCTGATAAAACCTTCGAATTCATTAAACATGGTTTCCTCAAATTTACGCATCATAAGCGTAATATCACGATTTTTAAAAACGAGCTGAATAAATACGTTCCCAACACATTCATCTACCAGATGAGCTTTTATGAGAAAGGTATCGTCACGGCGGAAAGCTCCGCTTACGGCAGCTTTATAGTGGTAGAATGGATACTGTATGATTTCATTATATCCGATGCCAAATGGAAGGGAAAAAACCCCCTTGTCTGTTTCGTAATCAAAAGTACCTTCATTTTCATCAAGGGAAAGAGAAATCCATCGGAAACCGTTCGAATTGGAATCCATCCGGTAACGAACATGATTAATCTGATGGAGGAGCGGGGAAGTATATTGCCCATCTATGTGAAACAGTGTTCGTGAGGAAAGGAATTTCTCAAGGGAAGGAGAAGTGTCCGTGCAGGAAACATTTTCTCCGATTCTGTCATAGATTTCCTGATAAAATGCATCATAAATAAGCTGCGTCCCACCTTGTCTTCCTTGCGTGTCGGCAGTAGTAATAAAGAGAATGTTTTTTTCAGGATAATAGCAGGCATACTGTCCGCCCATTCCATAACAGGCATAACCGTTGTGGGTTGTCATCCAGAACTGATAACCATAACCCTGCATTTCTTCCCAGGTAGCAGACTTTCCGTAAGTATCTGTCTGCCAGCTTCTTGCGGTACGAATATATCCCAATGGAAGAACCTGTTTATTGTTTATTCTGCCATCATGACTGACAACATACATAAAACGCAGCAAATCCATTGGAAGTGCCATAAGACCGGAACCACCGAGACTTTCACCACCTGGAGCTTCCAGCACATAGGCTTCTTTCGAAAAACCGGCTTCATTTAGAAATTTTTCCCGCAGATAATCCAGCATTTTCATGCCAGAAAGCTTTTCCACCAGAGCACACAGAGTATGGGTGGCAGAAGTATCATAGGAAAATGTGGTTCCCGGTATATGGGAAGGCGGTGTGGTAAAAAAGGAACCCACCCAGTCTGTTACACCAGGTTCCTTATAGGTCGTTTTGGAGTGACAGGATGACATCATAAGCATGTCACGGATGGTCATTTCATTAAGATATGGTGATTCTTCCGTACCATTCAGTTTTTCTGGAAAATGTGTGATAATCCTGTCGTCAAGATGCAATTTTCCTTCTTCTTCCAAAAGACCAATTGCAATGGATACAAAGCTCTTGGTGATGGAAAACATTCGGTGAAGGGTATCTGCCTGATAGGGAGCATAGTATGTTTCAGCAATAATGGCATCGTCCTTCATGAGGATAAAACTGTGAAGAGGAAGATGGCATTGTTCCAGCCGTTCCAGAAACTTGCGGATACAGGAAGAAGGTATACCTGTCTCTTCTGGTTTCTTCCGTTCAAATTCAAGGTGATTACTCATAGATGACCTCCTTTATGTTAATAACTTTATTATAACTGCTTTAATGGGACAATTCAACGGCTTTTACCGGGACATTTTCTTGTAAAGAATTCATGAATATAATATAATAGAGACGGAGATGATTTTATGGAAGAATTGATTCGGAAAGCATTGGAAGCAAGAAAATATTCTTATAGTCCGTATTCGGGTTTTCAGGTTGGTGCGGCACTCCTTGCGGCAGATGGAAGAATTTTTACGGGATGCAATATTGAAAATGCCGCGTTTACACCGACCATCTGCGCAGAGCGGACGGCATTTTTTAAGGCGGTTAGTGAAGGATGCACAGATTTTGTAAGGATTGCCATTGTAGGGGGGAGAAAAGAAATGCCGGATGATTATGCATATCCGTGTGGTGTATGCAGACAGGTGATGGCAGAATTTTGCGAAGATGATTTTGAAATTGTTTCTGCATTATCCGAAAATGATTATAAGGTTCATTTATTAAAAGAGCTGCTTCCGGAACGTTTTGGCAAAGGAAATCTGCTGGAAACGGGTAAAAAGTAGGGCGAGTTTTCTTGTTATTTTTATTTTAATATGATAAAATATTGCCATATATCATGTAGATGTTTGGCAAAGTTACTGTAAACAAAGAGAGGAAAAACGGATGGCAAAGTTCAATACCGGTTCAGCTACAATTGATAAGTATTTGCAGATAAAGAAAGCGGACGAAAAATTTTACCAGTATGTGGGTGAAGATAACTTTATTTCGCTGGTTAAAAGTGCGCATCCATCTGATCTGAATCGCCTGAGTACGGCAGTGCAGGAACTGAAAGAAGACGGGCATAACATGATTACCTACAGGATACGGAGAAAAGATGGGAAATACCGTTGGATACTTGCGGAACTTGAGTATGAGATGGTGGAGTTTGAGGGTGAACCGTTAATTCGTATTAATATTCAGGACATTCAGGCGTTAAAACGAGAGATGAATGAAATGAAAGATAAGAATAATGAGTATGGCGAGTATTTTGGACTGCTGGATGAGATTTTGTTTCTATACAATATCGAAGAGAATCTGTTTCAGGTTTTTTATGGCGGAAGCAAGCAGATTGATTTACTGGTTGATACTACTCTGGATGAGTGGATTCATGAAGCAGAAGAAAATGAATATATCAGCAAGGAGCATCTGGAATTATTTGACAGTCTGTGCCGTGACTTAAAGAACGGTGCCAGAAGTTTCCGGTATGAAATTCTGTCGAAGGCATTTTCTACGGATCATGACATGAAGCTTCATCTGATAAAGGGAAAGACAATCAGGGATTCTTTTCGGGAACGTAAGGTAATAGGATGCATTTCTTTTATTAGTGAGGAAAGTAAGAAGAGAGAGATTAATTATAATGCGGAATATAATAAGGATGCCGGAACGGATTTGTTAAATAAGAAGGCAATCACAGACTATGCAAAGAGGGCAGTCGCAGCGCAGCCGGAACATAGCATTCATATCTGCATTATTGATTTGGATAATTTTAAAAACATTAATGATACATTTGGACATATGTTTGGCGACGAGGTTTTATATACGGCTGCCGAAATTTTAAAAGATGCAGTCGCGGGAAAGGGCGTTGTCGGCAGGATTGGCGGAGATGAGATGATGATAGTTCTGGAGAAAATAGGGGCTCATTCGGAACTACGGGGAATCTTAAGAAGCATACGCTCGAATATTGAGTGGGCATACAAGGGAAAAAAGGAAGGTGTGAATCTGACTTGTTCCATAGGTGTAGCTTCTTATCCGCTACATGCACAAAGCTATGAGGATTTATTCCTGATTGCAGATAAAATGTTATACTATGCCAAGAAAAAGGGAAAAAACCGATATATTATCTACACTCCGGAGATACATGGTGATGCAATGCATGGAGAACTGGAGAATAATAAGAAACAAATTGTCAATTCAAAGGTCAATAAAGAGGGAATGATTATCCGTCTGACGGACTTGTTTCTGCATCGGCAGGTTGTGACTTATGAAGCAGCTTTAAGTGAAATCGGGCAGACATTTGGATTGGATGAGATTAATGTGTTTTATGGAAATCAGAATCATCTTCTCATGAAGTGGGAGCAAACAGAAGATCCGGAAGAGAAGAGCATTCAGTTTGTATATGAAGATGATTTTATGAAACTGTTTAATGAGAATGGAATTGCCATTGTAGATAGTATTGTTAATCTGGAATCGGTTTATCCAAAGGCATACCAGTATTTGTCAGAGAAGAATGTGACCGCGGCAATTATTTATAAGATGCAGAATGAAAAAAACGCGGGATATATTGCGTTTTATAAGAAATCATCCTCGGCCAGAAAGTGGGCGGAGAATGATAAGGCATATATTAATTTTTCCGGGAAAATCATAGAACTGGCGCTTGACGATCGATAAAACTGTTATCAGGGTGGAAATGCTCCACCCTGTTTTAATGTGGTGCACTTTACAGTGCATGTATCGAATGAATGAAAGGATTATTATGAAAGCTTTATTGGTAGCATTGAATGCAAAATATATTCATACGAATCTTGCGGTATACAGCCTTAAAAAGTATGCGTCAAAGTATGATGAACATGTGGAAGTGGCTGAATATACCATTAACAATCAGATGGATATGATTGTTCATGATATCTATGAAAGAAAACCAGATGTTTTGTTATTTTCCTGTTATGTCTGGAATATTGAATCTGTAAAGGACGTGGCGGAAACAATCTGCAAAGTTCTTCCGCATACGGATATCTGGATGGGAGGACCGGAGGTGTCTTATGAGCAAGAAGATTTCTTTGAAAAACTACCATGGATTAAGGGAATCATGCTGGGAGAAGGCGAGGAAACTTTCTTAAGACTCATGGAATATTATTGTGAGAAAAAAGGCAGTTTAAATGAGATTAACGGAATTTGTTTTCGGGAAGAGGGAGAAATTGTGACCGGAATGCCCGGAGAACTTCCGGAAATGGATGATTTGCCTTTTGTTTATGATAATCTGGAACCATTTGATAATAAAATTCTGTATTATGAAAGCAGCAGGGGATGTCCGTTCCGCTGTAGCTATTGTATGTCATCGATTGATAAAACCGTGCGCTTTCGCAGTATGGAACGGGTAAAGCGAGAACTTTCTTTTTTTCTGGAAAAAGAGGTCAGGCAGGTTAAGTTTATTGACCGTACTTTTAATATCCGGAAAGAACGAACCATGGAAATTCTTGAGTTTTTAAAGGAGCATGATAACGGAATAACCAATTTTCATTTTGAAGTGGCGGGAGATTTGATTACCCGGGAAGAAATTGAACTTTTGAATCAGTTAAGACCAGGGTATGTTCAGATGGAGATAGGTGTCCAGACAACCAATGAAGAAACGCTTGCAGAAATTAACCGGAAAATGGATTTTAACAGAATTATCGAGGTGGTGGAGCAGTTAAAGAAACCGAACAATATCCATCTTCATCTGGATTTGATTGCCGGTCTTCCAAAAGAAAATCTTACCTCCTTTATCCATTCCTTTAATGAAGTATACCGACTGAAACCACATGAATTGCAGCTTGGATTTTTAAAGGTTTTAAAGGGATCTAAAATGCATCAGAACGCATTGGAATATGGGCTCATTTATGGGGATAAAGCTCCTTATGAAGTATTAGAAACAAAATGGCTTTCCTTTGAAGAAATCATCCGTTTGAAGGGTGTGGAAGAAATGCTGGAGGTCTATTATAACAGTGGACTCTTTCCGCATACGATTGCATATCTGGAAAGTTTTTTTTCCGGAGCCTTTGAACTTTATGATTCGCTTGCGGATTATTACAAGAAGCATCACTTGATGGAACAAAAGCATACGCGGATTACACGTTATGAAATTTTATTGCACTTTATGGAGGAAATCGATGGAATAGCGCTGGATGAGGCAAAGCAGATTTTACTTCTGGACCTTTATCTTCGGGAAAATTTAAAGACCAGACCGGAATTTGCCGGTGAAAATGAGAAATATAAAGAGGCAACCCAGAAATTCTACCGGGAATATTCCGTTTTGATGAAAGGTAAAAATTTTCATGTTGAACCATTTGGCATTGATGTATTACAATTAATGAAAGATGGAAGGATATGCAGAAAGAAATGCATGATTTTATTTGACTATGAGGAACGGCATGCTGTCAGCAGAATGGCAGAAGTAAAGGAGTGCGTATGGGAGTAACAAAAAGAACGAAGGAGATTCTGGCTCTGTTGGATGAACACTATTCGACGGAATATAAGTGCTATCTGAATCATGAAAATGCATGGCAGCTTCTGATTGCAACCATGCTGAGTGCACAGTGTACGGATGCAAGGGTGAATCTTGTTACCAGGGATTTATTTGTAAAATACAAAACGATAGAGGATTTTGCCAATGCTTCGTTGAAAGAACTGGAAGAAGATATTCATTCTACCGGATTTTATCATAATAAGGCAAAGAATATTATTGCCTGTGCCAGAAAGCTTGTGGAGGATTATCATGGAGAAGTTCCAAATGATGTGGAGGCACTTACCAATCTTCCGGGTGTGGGTAGAAAGACTGCCAATGTCATTCGCGGGAACATTTTCCACGAACCAAGTATCGTGGTGGATACACACGTTAAAAGGATATCCAAAAAACTAGGTCTTACTAAGGAAGAAGATCCTGTAAAAATAGAATATGATTTGATGAAGAAACTCCCGAAAGACCATTGGATTTTATGGAACATACAGATTATTACACATGGGAGAGGAATATGTACGGCAAGAAATCCGCAGTGTGACAAATGTTTCCTGAACCATTTGTGTAAAGAAGCACAACATTCTTGAAAGGTAATTCAGATGATAAATTCATATGTTGCAATTGATTTGGAAACGACTGGAATCAACCCGACAGAAGACCGGATTATAGAAATCGGAGCGTTAAAAGTCCTAAAGGGAAATGAGTGCGGAATTTATCGTACCTTCATCAATCCAAGACGACAGATTTCAGAGAGGATTACGCAGATTACCGGAATTGATAATGAAATGGTAAGCGATGCTCCGGTGATGGAACAGGTATTGGAGGAACTGCTGGATTTTATTGGGGAACTGCCGATTCTGGGACATAATATCCTGTTTGATTATAGTTTTTTAAAGTGTGCGGCCGTATCAGCAGGCAAAACTTTTGAAAAAGATGGGATTGATACGTTGCGGCTTGCAAGAAAGTTCCTTCCGGAGCTGTCTTCCAGAAAACTGGAGTATTTATGCGAGTATTTTCAGATTAATCCAGGGAACAGTCATCGTGCATTGGATGATGCACGTTCCGCTAAAATTTTGTATGAGAAGTTGTATGAAATGAAACCGGATGATGAGGCGTTTGAGCAGACAATCCGGCTGGAATTCGGAATTAAGAAAAAATCCCCCATCACTCCGGCGCAGTTAAAATATTTAAAGGCACTGGTGCATACTCACGGAATTGCTCTGGAGGTGGAACCGGAAAGCCTGACTAAAAATGAGGCTTCACGGATGATTGACAGAATTTTGTCCACATATGGAAGAATTAGCTGAGAATCAGAGTTCTTCCAGTTTACGGATGATTACGTTCTTCATGAGAGAAGGGGAAAGACGTATTTTCTCAATTAATTCAGGGATTTTGTTAATTCCCTTTTCTTTATAAATGGAAGCAAGATTCAGATAAATGGAACTGGAATCACAACCGGTTGTAACGGCGGTTTCCAATACAATCTGAGCTTCATCCATATAGTTTTCTTCCATGAGTGCCTGACCCCATTTTCCGAGAATGGAAATATAGCGTAAATAATTCTCATCATATTCGGTGAGAAGAGGAAGGTTGGCAGGACCATAGGAAAGTTTTAGGTCTGTATTGCTGATTCCTTCAAGATTCAGAAGTTTTTTGTCCTTGAGGGAAAGGACATCCTGTTCATAGGCATAAATTCTTTCGGAAGGTTTTTCAAGAAAAGGTAACGCTTCGTAAGGAATTGTGATATAATGAAGATTACTGATATCTTTTCTACGGGTCAGGTTGGCGGAACGTTCCCGTTCCAGGAAGGATTCGTTCTTTTGCTCTATCCGGCTGGTAGAACTTTTGAGGAGCATTGTAAAAATAAGGCTTAGTATCAGAAAAAATGGGAAAAACAGTCTCATGTTTTCTCCTTTCTATTATTAAATGGAGGTTCTTTTATGATTAATTTTAACAGTAAAAAAACAAAAAAAATGATGTCTACAATTATTATCATGATTTTAGTTCTTTGTATGGTGCTGCCACTTCTTCTTTCGGCATTACTGTAATAAGATTAATATACTAATTAGAAAGGTTGTTGTCAAATATGCGTTCAGGAAAAATTCCGGAAGCGGTATTAAAGCGTTCCGTACTAAAGGAAATTCATGCGAAATCATCTGTTGTACGGAATATGGAAGGTGTGGGAGTGGATGCGGCTGTTTTGACCTGTGAGGGAGAAATGGTGGCAGCTACGACAACCGTTACACTGGGAGGAGAAATCTGGAGCCCTGTGGGAATCTACCGCGTCATGAATGATATTGCCTGTCTGGGTGGACGGATGGAGAGTATTTTGATGAATCTTACTCTTCCAGAAGAATGCGATGAAAAAATATTGAAAACATTCATGCGTCAGTCAGATGATATTTGTAAACAGCTGAAGATACAGATTGCAGGAGGACATACAGAAGTTTTTCCTGCGGTTTTAAAACCAATATTGTCTTATACGGGTTTGGGAAGGAAGGCTTACTCGATTGAGGGGAAAATTCTTCCCGGAGATAAGATTATTCTTACGAAATGGATTGGAATGGAAGGTACATATTTTCTGGCACAATACAAAAAGAAAGAATTGGAACAACGATTTACAGGACAACTGCTGGAGTTTGTAAACCAGTGCCAGAACTGGCTTTCCATACAGGAAGAAGCTCAAATTGCAGCAGAGTGTCAGGCAGTTTACCTGCATAATCTGTCTAATGGCGGTATTCTGAATGGACTATGGGAACTTGCGGTCAGAGCTGGAACGGGATTGGAAGTAGATTTTAAGAAGATTCCTGTACGGCAGGAAATCATAGAATGTTGTGAATTATTTGATTTAAACCCATATCAGCTTCTTTCGGGAGGAAGTCTTTTGCTGGTAGTGCATGATGAGAAAGAGGTTCTGGGGAAGCTTAAGGAAGCAGAAATACCGGCAGCAGTCATTGGCATGGTAACGGATAAGAATGATAAGCTTCTGATCAATGAGGATGAGGTGCGGTATCTGGATGTGCCTGCACGGGATGAATTGTGGAAAATATTTGATGCAGACAGAAGTCAATAGAAGAAATCAGAAGGAGAGGAATGGAAGCATGAGAGAAAAAATATTAGCAATGCTGGAACAGAATGGGAGAATTGATTTAAAAGATCTGGCAGTGATGCTGGACATGGACGAAGCCGCACTTGCAAATGAGATTGCACAGATGGAGAAAGAACATATCATCTGCGGATATAATACCATCATTAACTGGGATAAAACGACGGAAGAAAAGGTGACGGCACTGATTGAAGTGAAGGTCACCCCGCAGCGAGGCCATGGTTTTGACAGTATTGCAGAAAGAATTTACAATTATAATGAGGTTTCTTCATTATATCTGATGTCCGGAGGCTTTGATTTCACGGTAATTATTGAGGGAAAAAGCATGAAATCCGTTGCACTTTTTGTTTCATCCAAACTGGCTACAATTGATGAGGTTATTAGTACATCAACGCATTTCGTGTTAAAGAAATATAAGGTATATGGAATGAAAGGATACTGGTGACACCATGAGAAATCCATTGTCAGACAAGGTAGTGGCAATTCAGCCATCGGGAATCCGAAAATTTTTTGATATTGTTAGTGAGATGAAGGATGCAATTTCGCTGGGTGTGGGGGAACCAGACTTTGATACACCGTGGCGGATTCGTGAAGAGGGAATTTATTCTCTGGAGAAGGGACGTACCTTTTATACATCCAACGCAGGATTAAAGGAACTGCGGGAGGAAATCTGTAACTATCTGGGACGCAAATACGGATTAAAATATCAGCCGGGACAGATTCTGGTGACGGTTGGGGGAAGCGAGGCGATTGATATTGGACTGCGGGCGATGATTAATCCGGGTGAGGAGGTTATTATTCCACAGCCAAGTTATGTGTCCTATCTTCCATGCGCAGTACTTGCCGATGCAAAACCGGTTATTGTCAACCTGAAGGAAGAAAATCAATTTAAACTGACAGCACAGGAACTTCGGGAAGTTATTACGGATAAGACAAAGGTTTTGATTTTGCCATTCCCAAATAACCCAACAGGTGGTATAATGAATAGAGAAGAGTTAGAGGAAATTGCAAAGGTCATTATTGAAAAGGATATTTTTGTCATATCGGATGAAATTTATTCAGAACTGACCTATCAGGGAAAACACGTTTCCATTGCAAGCATACCGGGAATGGCAGAGAGAACGATTGTCATCAATGGATTCTCCAAGGCATTTGCCATGACAGGATGGCGACTTGGATATGCAGCAGGACCGGAAGAAATCATTAAACAGATGATTAAGATTCACCAGTTTGCGATTATGTGTGCGCCGACAAACAGTCAGTTTGCAGCGGTAGAAGCCTTAAAGAACTGTGATGAGGAAGTTGAGAAGATGGTGGAGGCATATAATCAGCGGAGAAGGTATTTATTACATGCATTTAAGGAAATAGGACTGGATTGTTTTGAACCATTTGGGGCGTTCTATGTATTCCCAAGTATAAAGAAGTTTGGGATGACATCAGAAGAATTTGCAACAAGGCTGTTAAATGAGGAAAAGGTTGCAGTTGTTCCCGGAACAGCATTTGGAGATTGTGGAGAAGGATTTTTAAGAATTTCTTATGCATATTCCATTGATAATTTAAAAACCGCAATTATGAGACTGGGGAATTTTGTGAAAAGGTTAGAGACAGTGGATTAAGGAGGAAAACACATGGCAGAAATGAACGTAGAATTCATCAATCCGTTTTTAATGGCAGCGAACAGCATTATGCATGATATGTGCCAGCTGGATGTTAAGATTGGAAAACCATATGTTAAAACAACGGAATTTGATACCAATTCAGTAATTATTATGATTGGTGTTACAGGAGAGATGAGAGGACAGGTTCTCATTGCATTTTCGCTCCCGGTTGCATGTGATATTGCATCCAAAATGATTATGATGCCAATCACCGAGATGAATGAATTGTCCATGAGTGCAATCAGCGAACTGGGAAACATGATTCTTGGAAATGCGGCAACCATTCTTTCCACAAAGGGAATTGGAATTGATATTACACCGCCATCTCTGTGCAGGGGCAGTATGTCCATTACAACATCATATGCTAAGAATATCTGTATTCCACTTGTTTATGAAGATGGAAAATGTGTAGAACTGGATATTGCATTAAAACAGGAGTAGTATGTTAAATATTGTTTTGCTTGAGCCGGAGATGCCGGCAAATACCGGAAATATAGGAAGGACGTGTGTTGCTACCAATACACGTCTTCATTTAATAGAACCGCTTGGATTTCAGATTAATGATAAGATGCTAAAAAGGGCAGGCCTTGATTATTGGGATAAGCTGGACGTAAGAATTTATGATAATTATCAGGATTTTCTGGATAAGAATCCTGGGGCAAAGGTGTACATGGCAACCACCAAGGCACCAAAGGCTTATACACATGTACAGTATGAGCCGGATTGTTATATCATGTTTGGAAAAGAGAGCGCCGGAATCCCGGAAGATATCCTTTTGGAAAATCAGGAAACCTGTGTCAGGATTCCGATGGTTGGAGATATCCGTTCTCTGAATCTTTCCAATTCGGTTGCGATTGTTTTATACGAAGCTCTTCGGCAGAATAATTTTGAGGACATGAATCTTAAGGGACATCTTACAAAATATGACTGGAAGTAGCAGTAGACGGCTATTTTTCCACATATTTGGTAAGGGAGAAGATAAACTCGGTTCCAACGCCTTCTGTGCTGATAACATCAATATTTTCCTGATGGGCGTTGATAATTTCTTTTACAATGGACAGGCCAAGGCCTGTTCCTTTTTTGTCTTTACCACGGGAAAGGTCTGTTTTATAAAAACGTTCCCAGATTTTTCCGATGGATTCTTTTGGAATACCAATTCCGGTATCTTTAATGGAAACAAATGCTTTTTCGCCACGTTCCGATACTGTGATAAAAATTGTTGAATTATGGTGGCTGAACTTTATGGCATTATCAATAAGATTGTATAGTACCTGGCTGATTTTCCCAAGGTCTGCATTTACGATGAGAGATTTATCGGAAAATGTCAGGTCAAATTTGATTTCCTTATTTTTACAGGTTCCTTCAAATGTCTCAATGGTCCGTTTAATTACAAGATTGATATCGAAAGGTTCCAGATTGAGCCGGTTCTTTTTCGAATCAATATTATTTAAGGTTAAAAGATTATTGGTTAACTTACTGAGCCGTTCTGTTTCAAAAATGACAATGTTCAGATATTTATCCTGCATTTCATGAGGAATGGTTCCGTCCAGAATTGCTTCCAGATATCCTTTAATGGAGGTAAGAGGGGAACGGAAATCATGAGAAACATTGGCAATAAATTTTTTCTGGGACTCTTCCAGTTCATCCAGCTGACCGGATAAATAATTTAGCGCAGCGGCAAGATGTCCGATTTCATCATCACTATATTCACGAATATGGTATTTCAGGTTACCATGTCCAAATTCTTTTACAGCGTGTGTGATTTCATTAATCGGCTTATGAACTTCCGTATAAATCATCAGCAGAAAAACGGAGGACAGAAGCATGCACATGACGAGGGTAAAATAGTTTGTGTTAAAAAGAGGGGTTAAATCACTCTTAACTGAGGAAACAGACTTATGAATCATTACATAGCCGCGGATGGCAAGGTTAAAGGAAACCGGGGCAATTACCGAGACATAATCTTCCTTGAAATAGTCGTGAAAATTGCTAATGAGGTATTTCTTATTTCCAGTACGTGCCGGATCAAATTCTTCAATCTGAACCGGTTCGGAAAGAACAGAAGACTGGCTGGTATCCAGAATGATTTCCCCATTGGTATTCAATAACATGATAATGGTTCCATTATAGGATGCAAGTGTCTTTAACTGAAGGTGCAGACTGTCGAGGCTGGCAGAACTGGAATAATAAAGGCTGGCATAGTTATCTGCAATGACAAGTGCCTGAGTGTACATATCATCGGTAACAGAAGAAATGGTTTTATTGTAGTCAATGCGGTAGGAAATGATGGCAACACCAAAAAA